>NZ_QTZH01000037.1:0-31674 GCF_003462585.1 Ruminococcus sp. OM04-4AA
ATTCAACTATGAACTATTTTTCAAAAGAGAGTTGCAAATCCTCAAAAAAAATTCTAGAATACTTTCTAGACTTCAAAATAAGCAGTATATTTCTATTTGCTAAAATATTTAACCAAGGAGATTAACTTATGAGTATATATGCCATTTACTTTAGCCCCACCGGCAGAACTGAAAAAACAGTTAAATTTATAGCTGAACAATTTGGTGATTATCAGACCATTAATTTATGCGAACGAACTATGAATCTAACAAATGATTTTTCCAAAGAAGATCTCTGTATCATCGGAGTTCCTTCCTTTGGTGGACGCGTTCCCGCTATCGCATTAGAGAAAATAAAAGAATTTAATGGAACTAAGACCAATACAATCTTAGTTGTAGTATACGGAAACCGTGCTTATGAAGATACATTAATTGAACTTGAAGATACTCTAGTTAAAAAAGACTTTACTTGTCTAGCAGCTATTGCAGCGGTGGCAGAGCATTCCATTATGCATCAATTTGCAAACGGAAGACCTGATCAGAATGATCTAACAGATCTTTCTTCCTTTGCAAAAAAAATAAAGGAAAAGATGAAAGAAACAGTAAAAGAAAATGTTCTTCCAGTACAGGTTCCAGGTAACAGACCGTATCGCGAATATGGTAAGATTCCACTTATCCCTCATGCTACAAAATCCTGTAGCTCTTGCGGATTATGTGCAAAAGAATGTCCAGTAAATGCAATTCCAACTGATAATCCTAAAGTAACTGATAAGAACAAGTGTATTTCCTGTATGCATTGTGTCAATATCTGTCCTAGACATGCACGTAAACTAAATCCACTGCTACTATCTGTTGCCTCAAAAAAGTTAAAAAAAGTCTGTTTTAATCGAAAAGAAAACGAATTATTTTTATAAACAATCACCTTCAAATGTAATTGAGGGAATTACGATCCACAAACCGTAATCCCCTCAATTCTCCGATTTTCAAATTTTATTCTCTGTCTATTTAATCCTCTTTTCCCCCTTGTCACCTTCTTTATATTGCATAATCAAATCATCCGCACAAGCACGCTTAGCTCGATTCCGCTTCGCTTCATCTCGCTATACGTGCGTCGCACGATGCATATAAAAAGAAATCCTCGATCACAAGTAAACTTGCGTCGAGGATTTCTTTTTATATACGCCGTGCTTGTGCTAGACGCTTACATTCCAGCCTGAGCTGCAACTTCTGCTGCGAAGTCGTCAACTTTCTTTTCGATTCCTTCACCAGTCTCGAAACGAACAAATTTTGTAACTTTAACGTTTGCACCGTTCTCTTTTGCTACCTTATCAACGTATTTTCCTACTGTAAGATCGCTGTCCTGAACGTATACCTGATCAAGCAGACAGATCTCTTTGAGCTCTTTGTTCAGACGTCCGATGATCATCTTCTCGATGATGTTTTCCGGTTTCTCCGGGTTCTCTTTCTTAGCCTGAGCAAGAAGGATTTCTTTCTCGTGATCAAGGTAATCCTGAGATACTTCCTCACGGGATACATACTTCGGAGACATAGCTGCTACCTGCATAGCTACGTTCTTCAGTGCTGCTTTGATCTCGTCATTAACAACATCTGTATCAGCAACAACAAGAACACCGATACGTCCGCCACCGTGGATGTAAGGAACAACCACACCGTTGTCTGCTGCAACTTTCTCGAATCTTCTGATGTTCAGGTTCTCTCCGATAACTGCGATCTTCTCTACGAGAGCATCTTTTACAGTCTTTGTTGTATCAGCTTCCCAAGCCTCTGCCATAAATGCATCAAGATCAGCTGCTTCTGAATCTACTACCTGGTTAGCAACTGCTTCTACGAATCCCTGGAACTCGTCGTTCTTTGCAACGAAGTCTGTCTCAGAGTTTACTTCTACGATTGCAGCAACTTTATCATCTTTAACAACTGTCTTAACGATACCTTCTGCAGCGATTCTTCCAGCTTTTTTCTCAGCTTTAGCCTGTCCGTTCTTTCTAAGGAACTCTACAGCTGCGTCCATATCTCCGTTTGTCTCAGCAAGCGCTTTTTTACAGTCCATCATTCCAGCGCCTGTCATTTCTCTTAACTCTTTTACCATTCCTGCTGTGATTGCATGATAATTTTCCTCCATTATTCATAATGTGTATGTCACTGTAAGCAGTAACATATGCTTTTCTCTATAGAACTATTTCTATAAAGTAAAATGCTTCAACCTGATAATCAGGCTGAAGCATTTTCTTTCATATCAAGAACTGATATTACTCTTCTACAGCCTCTTCAGCTTCAGCTGCTTCTGCAGCCTCCTCGTAATACTCATCCTCAGCTGCACCCTGGTTTGCTTCGATAACAGCGTCTGCCATCTTAGAAACGATCAGTTTTACAGCTCTGATTGCATCATCATTACCTGGGATTACGTAATCCAGTTCTTCTGGATCACAGTTTGTATCACAGATACCGATCAGCGGAATTCCGAGTGTGTGTGCTTCCTGTACACAGATTCTTTCTTTCTTAGGATCTACGATGAAGATAGCGTCTGGCAGTTTCTTCATGTCTTTGATTCCGCCAAGGTTCTTCTCAAGCTTTGTCCACTCTTTTTTAATTTCGATAACTTCTTTCTTCGGAAGTACTTCGAATGTTCCATCTTCTGCCATTCTCTCGATGTCTTTCAGACGTTTGATACGGCTCTGGATTGTCTTGAAGTTTGTAAGCATTCCTCCAAGCCATCTCTCGTTTACATAATACATTCCGCAACGCTCAGCCTCAGCTTTGATTGCATCCTGTGCCTGTTTCTTTGTTCCTACGAAAAGAACTGTACCGCCTTCTGCAGCGATGTCAGAAACAGCCTTATATGCATCGTCAACCATTCCTACAGATTTCTGCAGGTCGATGATGTAGATACCATTTCTCTCTGTGTAGATGTATGGAGCCATCTTAGGGTTCCATCTTCTTGTCTGATGTCCAAAATGAACACCTGCTTCCAATAACTGCTTCATTGAAATAACGCTCATGTTATTCTCCTCCATTTGGTTTTTTTCTTCCGTATGTTTTACTCTCCTTCGCAACCGGACGAAACTCCTGTCTCGACTTAGGCACCTTGGAAGGAATCCACATACGTGTTTTTTAGCAACGTTCGTAGTATAGCATAAAACAAGGGACGTTGCAAGAACTTTTTCCCACAACACCCCCATTTTTCAACATTTTTTGTTATTGTTCGTACTATGTGCGACCAACAGCCATTTTTATCCTCCTACGCAACAAGATGTGAATTTCCTATTCCTATACCAGCTGAAACGCTTTCAGCACATACAGCCATCCTGTCAACGTGAATGCACTGAACAATGTTGTCAGCATCACTACACTTGATGATAAAACTCCTTCATGTCTCATATTCTTTGCCATAACAAAACTGCTTACTGTTGTTGCGGATCCAAGCATTACAAGGATTGCAATCAGTTCTTCCTGACGGAATCCCAGTTTCACAGCAATCGGAAGAAAAATTGCCACAAATACAACCAACTTCATAATTGTTGCTGTCACAGCCGGTTTGATCTTTCCAAGTGCTTTCCTAAAATCAAAGGTAGCTCCCATTGCCATCAGCCCCATTGGTGTGGACATTCCTCCAATACTTGTCACCGTTTTATTAAGAATTACCGGCATTGGGATCTTGCAGGCTGACCAGATCAGACCAGCCACGATTCCAATGATGATTGGATTGGTTACGATTCCCTTTAACGTTTTCATCCATACAGCTTTATCAATTGCTTTTCGTTCCGGATGGAAAAAGGATAACACGATAACTGCCATCACATTATAAAGTGGTACACTTCCAATGATCATAAGTGGCGCCATCCCTGCATTTCCATAAATATTCTGGATAAATGCAATTCCAAGAAGTGCTGCGCTGCTCCGGTAAGAAGCCTGTATAAATTCCCCCTGGATTGAACGGTCTTTCCAGATGCAAGATACCAGTGCAGCAATTGTAATACAGATAAATGTTACTACAAAGCAGAAAATCACAAATTTGATATTCCACACTTCTTTAAAATCAACCTTTGCCAGGTCACCAAACAACAATACCGGCAATGGAATCAGAAAGACAAATTTATTCATCTTTGCTGCAAACTCTTCATCCATCCAGCCAAGCTTTCTGAACAGCATTCCCAGTACCATCATCAAAAAGATCGGTACGGTTGCATTCAGACTAAAAACTAAATTTTCCATTCTTCTCACCAATTCCCTACTCTGTACGAAGCGCTGTCACAGGATCACTCTTTGCTGCTTTCTTTGATGGGATCAGTCCACCAAGTAATGTAAGGACAACACTTAATAAAATCAGTATGATTGCCGGAACAATCGGCAGAACTGCATTTACCTTCGCATTATCCGCCACATTGTGAATAATCGCATTTCCCGGAATCAGAAGTAACAAGGTTAGTCCGATTCCGATCACCCCTGCACAAAGTCCGATAATAAACGTCTCTGCATTAAACACCTGTGATACATTTCGCTTCGACGCACCGATTGCTCTTAATATTCCAATTTCCTTCTTCCGCTCAAGCACACTGATGTAGGTAATAACACCAATCATGATGGATGATACCACAAGAGAAATCGCTACAAATGCAATCAACACATAACTGATCGTATCTACGATTGTTGTGACAGAGGACATTAAAGTTCCAACTACATCGGTATAAGTAATGACCTGCTCATCCTTCCCTTCTGCCTCCATCCTGCTATTATAATCATCCAGAATCTTTACTACTTGTTCCTTTCCTTCAAAATCCTTTGGATATATGTTAATAGCAGACGGGACTGCAAAATCTACATATCCCAGTTTCTGCAGATTACTATCATAAGAAGCCAAGCCTTTCCCACTCATCGACATCATAAGCTCTGCCAGATCATCTTCCGTCATATTCATCTGAAATGCGTCTGCAAATGCTGTCGGATCAATCTGCATTGCATTTCCGAGGCTGTTCTGAAGCTGCGTTCCTACGTTGGTCATCATCTGTTTCATTGCAGATTCAAGCCCAGTTGTCATCTGACCGATAATCTGTGTCATTGCAGAGGACACCTGTGTCTCAAGTGCCTGACCTATCGCATTTCCCATAGTCCCCATTGCCTGATTCATATAGTTTCCGATGATTTTTGACACCTGGCTTTCCAGCTGATCCATATCGATCATTGCTGACAGACCTTCCTGAAACTGCTTCTTTCCATCATCTGTTTGCAGATAAGCCATGAAATGTTCTCCCATCTTAGACGGATCCGGAAGACCATTCTCTGAAGCATATGCCAAATAGCCTTTCACAAGGTCATCTGATAGTTTCTCAAGCTGTTCCGGTGTTATCTCAATCTTCGGATCTTCCGGCATAACTTCTGACATCCAATCTGAAATTATTTTCTTCGCTTCATCCGTCTGAAGATATTCCATCAAATATTCATCAAATTGATCCGGATCTGTATATCCTTTTTCCGTAATATACTGTTCGTATCCGGCCATAATATTTTTGATCAATTCCTGTATTTTCTCAGTTGTAATCGTCACAATTCCGCTTGATTTCATGATATCTTTTATATTGTCAGAAATAATCTTTTTTGCTGCATCTGTCTTAAGAAATGCTGTAAAATTCTCTCCAAGACCTGAATAATCTGCCTCTGGATGTGTCTTTGCATACTCCTGATATCCCGTCAGCAGTCCACAAGCCATCTGTTTCATACCATCCGGTGATACCTTCAGATCCAGATTCGAAACGATCTCTCCCAGATTCATCTGCGGCATTCCGGAAAGATCTAAGTTCAGAGAATCTGGATTCACAAGTCCCGACAGATCCAGCGTATTACTTCCTGTCTGAAATGCTTTTGACAAATTCATAGATTCACTGAGATTTAACGAATTCCCAAAATCCAGAGAATTTCCTAAATTGTTCATCGCACTTGCGTCAAATCCAAATGCTTTCTGTAGTGCTGCTTCGTCAACCGTAAATAAAGAATCCATGGCGAATCCATTTTCACTGTCTTTCTCTCCGAATTTTTTATTTGTAAATACATTAACATCCGGATTTGTCAGCTGTTGTTTCACAATCTCACTTTTTGCTGCCTGTTCTGCCACATGTTTCGTCAATGATGTCGGATATGCAATTCCCGGACTCAGAGAGGAGGCTTTCGCATCTTCAGCGGGTTTCACAATACCAACCACGGTAAGATCTTCCCCATTCGCTACAAGTGATTTCATATAATCTTCATTATCCGTCTTATCTTTCCAAACCTGATACTGACTATCATATTCATAATACTCAGAACTGTTCACAAGCTTGAACTTTGTTCCGATAATATCATCATAAGAATAGGTTCCCAGATCATCCGGTGTAGTAACATTTTCCTCTTTCATAAATGACTGGATCATCTCATCAAGCTCCAGCGGATCACGAAGTCCCAATGTATAAAGCATAAAATCACTCATTCCGCCATTCGAAGTCAGAACCACAACACATTCATTATATTTTTTTGGCCAATGACCCTTTTCCACTTCATACTGATTTTCATAAAGTTTACTGCTCTCCGGCATCTCATAAAAAACATCTGTACTCATCATAGATGACATCATGCTATTCGTACTTATAGAAGAACCCAATCCCATAGCTGAAAAGGATTGATCTGGATTCACCTGACGGATACTGTCTTTATTTTCTTTATAAATCTGCGGAGAAATGCTGTACTTATATTCTATAGCATTCGTATATTGTTCCACTCCACTCTTACCAGTATCAAGATACTTCTTCAAAGCACCAAGGTCATTTGAATCCATTGTGGAAAACATATTCGTCACCATCTGAATTACTTTAACCTGATCCTTTGACTTTTTCTTTGTATCTGACTTCTCTTTGTCTGTTTTTTTATCATCCGCAGAAGCACTGTCCATCCCAACCATCATGGATGTCAGATCAAAGCCTGTACTTTGTATCTGCAGCGGATATTCTGAAAGCGTCTCTTCCTCTACGTTCTGAATATATTGATTCACACCTGTAGATAGAGACAGAATTAATGCAATTCCGATAATTCCGATTGAGCCTGCAAATGAAGTCAAAAGCGTTCGTGCCTTCTTTGTCTTCAGATTGTTAAAACTCAAAGCTAATGCTGTCAGAAATGACATCGAGGATTTCCCCATATTCCTGTGTTCTGCCACTCCCATCACCGTTTCATCTACTTCAAACGGATCTGTATCTGAACGGATCACACCATCTTTTAATGTAACAATTCTTGTCGCATACTGCTCTGCAAGCTCCGGATTATGTGTAACCATAACCACCAGTCGGTCTTTCGCTACTTCCTGAAGAAGATCCATGACCTGCACACTTGTATCACTGTCCAGTGCACCTGTCGGTTCATCTGCAAGCAGGATATCCGGATCATTCACTAATGCCCGGGCAATCGCAACACGCTGCATCTGCCTCCGGACATCTGACTTGGGCGCTTGTGAAGCTGCGCACCTAGTCCAACCTTTTCAAGCGCTTCTGTCGCACGTTTCCTTCTCTCGGACTTGCCAATCCCCGAAATCGTAAGTGCCAGTTCAACATTTGCCAGAACAGTCTGATGCGGAATCAGATTATAACTCTGGAAAACAAATCCTATCGTATGATTACGATAAGAATCCCAGTCTCTGTCCTTATATTTCTTCGTTGATATTCCATTGATGATCAGGTCTCCGCTGTCATACCGATCCAAACCGCCAATGATATTCAAAAGCGTTGTCTTTCCCGAACCGCTCGGTCCCAGAATAGCAACAAATTCATTATCTCTGAGATTCAGACTGACATCATCCAATGCTTTCTGTATCAGATTACCTGTTCGATATTCCTTGCAAATATGTTGTATCTGAAGCATGACTTCTCTCCTTTTCCAATCACTATTCAGCCATTATTTTACTATTCTACACCCTGCTTGGGTGAATTGTCATTCACTTTATAAGGTTTTTTCTTGATTTCTATACATTTTTCCATAATGTGGTTAGATAGTATGTAATACACGAGAGCATTGAAGGAATTTATCATGAAAACATATAAAAAACCTGTTGTTTCCGTTGATACAGGCCTTGCTGAAGGAGTATACGCTGCAAGTGGTGCAACTATAAAAACTGCCAGCAGATAAATTTCTACTGGCAGAAAAAATTTATATTTTTTCAATTGTCTTCTTCTTAACATAATCCTTTAATTGCTTCTATTGTTCGGGTATATTCTCGTTCTACTTCTTCAAACATCTCTGTAGTGTTTTCTTTGATTTCTTTGTCTCGAAGCTCTTCTGTTAATGCTGAGCTGACCTCGAATAACTTTGTAAATCCAAGATTCATGCACACGCCTTTCAATGTATGTGCACTTCGGAATGCGAGTTCTGCATCCTGATTTTCAAGTCCTTCTTTTAATCCCCGGAAACTTGTATCATCCAAAAACTTCAATACAAATTTACGGACCAGTGTTTCACTTCCAAGCCTTCTCATCACATCATCATAGTTGCTTTCCATTGCCTCATAGCATTCTTCTAAATTCATTTTTGTTTACTCCTTAATTTTCTTTTATTTCAATAGTCCCATCAATTCTTCAAAACAGACTCCATCTGTCAACGGAATTTCCATTTCAATAGACTTTTGTATGCACTTCTTTATAAATGCGGATGCCTTTCGAACAGATTTTGTAAATTCCACTCCATTGACCGCATCTGCTGCAATAATTGCTGAGAAAATATCTCCTGTGCCACATCTGGAATGTCCTACTTTATGTGTGCGGATCATCTCGTACCCTTTACCTTTTTCGAAACACAAGTTGGATACATACGTCTTCTGTGGAATTCCTGTAATCACAACTTTTTCCGGTCCGGTCTGCACAATCTGTTCTGCCATCTTTGCCAGCTCTCTCGTTGTCCACCGTTCCTTATACGGCGTTCCTGTCAGGATACATGCCTCTGTCACATTGGGAACAACTACATCCGCATAACGGACCAATCGAATCATCTGTCTGCACATTTCTTCCGTATAGGTCGAATATGCCTCACCGTTATCTCCCATCACCGGGTCGATCACAGCCACTGTATTCTCGTCTCTAAAATACTGGATAAACTCACTGACGATCCGAATCTGTTCTGCTGACCCCAAAAAACCGCTACAAATTCCTTCAAACTTCAGATCCAGATTCTTCCATTGTTCAATATATGCTTCCATATTTGATGTATAATCTGTAAAATAATAATCCTCATATGCAGTATGATTTGAAAAAATCGAGGTAGGCACTGCACAACACTGAACTTTCAGCATTGAAATAATCGGCATCTGTACCGCAATTGAGCATCTGCCAAAACCTGTAAAGTCATTGATCAGCGCAATTTTTTTCTGTTGATTATGATTCTGCATCATTCTATTCCCTCGTTTCTTCTATATATAAATAGACACACACTAATTTAATTTAATTACAATATGTCATAGATGTCAATATTTCTTTTTTACTATTCTCTTCCAACTTCTGTGTGATTGCTTTTTCTACTATAATAATTTCTTATTAAATAATATCTGATTTGTTTATGATATTTCTTATTAAATAATATCTGATTTGTTTATGATACCTCAAAAACATTCTATTTTTTTCACTTTTCACTCAACGTATTAAACAATCCAAGTTTTTATTTTCCTGCTATTTTTATGCAAAAAACACAATTATCCACAATTTTCTTTCTTCAAAGATTTTTCACACCTCTCCGGACACGTTTTCCCCCCGCTTGACAGTTTCCCCTAAAAAGTGTACGGTTACGTTGTAAATTCTAAGAAAATTCTATGAGGTGAAAAAATGCAGGAATTAAAACCAATCAAAGAAGGTAAAGTTCGTGAAATTTATGATAATGGAGACAGCTTAATCATGGTTGCTACAGACCGCATCAGCTGCTTTGACGTGATTCTCAACAATGAAGTTACAAAGAAAGGAACTGTCCTGACTCAGATGTCCAAATTCTGGTTTGATCTGACAGAAGACATTCTTCCTAACCACATGCTCTCTGTTGATGTGAAAGATATGCCGGAGTTCTTCCAGCAGGAGAAATATGATGGAAAATCTATGATGTGTAAGAAACTCGAAATGCTTCCAATCGAGTGTATCGTTCGTGGTTATATCACTGGAAGTGGCTGGGAAAGCTATAAAGAAAACGGAACTGTTTGTGGAATCACACTTCCGGAAGGATTAAAGGAATCTGACAAACTTCCTGAACCAATCTATACACCTTCCACAAAGGCTGAAATCGGAGATCACGATGAGAACATTTCATTCGAGCAGAGCGTTGATCACCTTGAAAAATATTATCCTGGAAGAGGACGTGAACTCGCTGAGAAACTTCGCGACAACACAATTGCTCTCTATAAGAAATGTGCCGAATATGCTCTGAGCAAAGGTATCATTATTGCAGATACAAAATTTGAGTTCGGACTTGATGAAAATGGAAATATGGTAATTGGAGATGAGATGCTCACTCCTGACAGTTCCCGTTTCTGGCCTGCTGACGGTTATGAAGCCGGACATGGACAGCCATCTTTTGACAAACAGTTTGCCCGTGACTGGCTGAAAGCAAATCCAGACAACGACTGGACACTTCCACAGGAAATTGTAGATAAGACGATTGAGAAATACCTTCAGGCATATAAGATGCTGACAGGAAAAGATCTGGATAAATAAGATTTCATAAAACAAATAGGGACGAAATGAACCGCTTAACAAGCTTTTCATTTCGTCCTTTTTTTACTACATTTCTGTAAAAAGAAAACGAGGATCAACTCCTCGCTTTCTCTCTGGTTTTTAGTTTGTTGTTTTCACCCTATCTGTGTGATCTTTTGTGATTGCTTTGATTGCAAGCAGAACTCCAATCTGCAGAGCAATTCCGATCACGAGACAGATGACTGCATTCTGCAAGATACCTGCGATCACATATGTAATACAGGAAACTGCTGCTACAGTCATTGCATATGGAAGCTGCGTGGATACATGATTTACATGATTACACTGCGCTCCTGCGGATGCCATGATTGTTGTATCTGAAATAGGTGAACAATGATCTCCGCAAACTGCTCCGGCCATACAAGCTGAGATCGAGATGATCATCATTGTCTCGTTCGTACCTTGGAATACTGCAACTACGATTGGAATCAGAATTCCGAACGTTCCCCAGGAAGTACCTGTTGCAAATGCAAGAAAGCATCCTACAAGGAAGATGATTGCCGGAAGAAGGTTCATCAGTCCGCCTGCTGCTGAATTCATTACAGAAGCCACGAACGGAGCTGCTCCAAGGCTGTCCGTCATCGCTTTCAGTGTCCATGCAAATGTAAGAATCAGGATAGCCGGAACCATTGCCTTAAATCCTTCCGGAATACAAGCCATAGAATCCGAAAAACGAAGAACTTTTCTTACTGCATAAAAAACGATTGTAATTACCATTGCGAAGAAACTTCCAAGCATCAGTCCAACAGATGCATCACTTCCGGAAAAAGCCTCTACAAAGCCTGTTCCTGAGAAGAAACCACCGGAGTAGATCATTCCTATTACACAGCATACAATAAGTGACAAGATTGGGAACACAAGATCAATTACCTTCCCCTTATTGTAAATAGCATTTTCTGTTGCATTTTCAAATGGTCTGTCTCCTGTTGTAAAAAGATCTCCTTCAATCGCATTTTTCTCATGCGCCTTCATCGGGCCATAATCTTCTTTTGCAAGAACCAGTGTTACCATCATTATAATTGTAAGAATTGCATAATAGTTATATGGGATTGCACGAATAAAAATTGAAAATCCATCCTCCCCTTTCACAAATCCTGTTACTGCTGCTGCCCAGGAAGAAATCGGTGCAATAATGCAGATTGGCGCTGCTGTAGCATCGATCAGATATGCGAGTTTCGCACGGGATACATTGTGACTGTCTGTTACCGGACGCATAACGCTCCCAACTGTAAGGCAGTTAAAATAATCATCAATAAAAATCAGCACTCCAAGTGCGATTGTTGCAAGCTGTGCACCCGCTCTTGTCTTGATATGCTCTTTCGCCCAGCGTCCGAATGCTGCAGAACCACCGGCTTTATTCATCATACATACCATAACACCAAGAATTACCAGAAATACTAGAATACCCATATTGTAAGAATCTGTAAGTACTCCCACTACTCCATCCTGAAATACATGTAAAATTGTAGCTTCCGGTTTAAATCCTGACCAAAATGCACCTCCGATCAAAATTCCAACGAATAAGGAGCTGTAAACTTCCTTTGTAATAAGTGCCAGTACGATTGCAACGACCGGTGGCACCAGAGACCAGATTGTTGCATAGAGCTGAGGTACATACTCGGCAGATGTATCTGCGGCAAATACTGTTGTTGAACTACAGCACAGAATGAGCAGAAACATCAGAAACACATACCCCATTTTTCTTTTGTTTCTCATTTCCTTTTTTCCTTTCCTGTAAACTTATGTTTGTTAAGTTTGTGTGTAAGCATAGTGGGTTTTGCCTGGGATTCTCTAAACGCAAAAAATGCCATAGGCACTCTCTGCTGGTGAGTCACCCATGGCATAATAATTCTAGCGTCATCGATAGCTCTCCACACCTGTGACAGTCCGGCGTATCTTCTACATCCGGCCCAGGAATCATATCTGGGAATATCATTCCTTCGGCGGCTTCTCCTTTCTCTCACTGACAGTCTTCCCAAGACTCTCGTCAGCGGGTACTCATATCACCGCGCCTCTATCAAACGTCACTATATTATCACATTCTATTTAAAAAAGCTAGACTTATTTTATAATAGTTTTCATTTCACAGCTTTTTCATATGTAAATGTCTGTAAAAATCTCTGAAGGCGATCTGTTTCAGGTTTTTCAAAAAGTTTCTTTGGATCTCCTTCTTCTACAATCTTTCCACCTTCCAGGAAAGTAACGCGATCCGCTACTGCTTTTGCAAACTGCATCTCATGTGTAACGATGACCATAGTTCTTCCTTCTTTCGCCAGATCTAGAACAACGTCAAGTACTTCTCTAACCATCTCTGGGTCCAATGCTGCCGTAATCTCATCTAAAAGTAATACTTCCGGATGCATGATCAGGCACGTACGATTGCCACTCTTTGTTTCTGTCCACCAGAAAGCTGTCTCGGATAATCATCTTTTTTAGAGCGCAGCCCCACACGTTCCAGCAATTCAAGAGCTTCTTTTTCTACTTCTCTGCGATTTCTCTTTTTTACTTTTATTGGAGCAAGCGTCACATTCTGCAAAATAGTCAAATGTGGGAACAAATCATAACTCTGGAATACCATTCCGATTTTTTCTCGGTTTTTACTCAGATTTTTCTTATTTGGGTTTACAACCTGATCGTCCAGCAGAACTTCTCCTTCCTGGATTTCTTCTAATCCATTCAGGCAGCGAAGCAGCGTACTTTTTCCACATCCAGAAGGACCGATAATTACAACCACTTCTCCTTTTTTCACAGAAATATTTATGTTTTTCAACACTTTTGTATCTCCATAGCATTTACTTAGATTTTTGATGTGTAATATTTCATCCATATCAGTTCTCCCATCGTTTTTCAAGATATTTTGAAAGGCAGCTGATCGGCCAGCAAGCAATAAAATACAGGAGAAAAACCGTTGCAAATATTGCAAATGCTGCATTTGGAGCAGTCTTACGGTTTGCTTCTATAATCTGCTGTCCTACTTTGAGCACCTCCACGATTCCAATCATCATAACAAGACTTGTTGTCTTGATCATTCTAGTGATCAAGTTGATTGAAAGCGGAATCATCCGTCGAATAATCTGTGGAATGATCACATATTGATAAGTCTGTCTCTGGTCCAGCCCCAGCGCTTCGCTACTCTCATACTGAATCTTCGGAACGCTAAGCAGAGATCCTCTGACTAAATCTGCCATCTCTGCGGTCCCCCAGAATACAAATACAATGATTGATGCGGTTTCTGCGTCCATATTGATTCCCATTGCCTTGGTAGCTCCAAAATATACAATGAATAACAATACCAGCTGTGGCATGATACGCACGATCTCCAGATAAACTCTGGTAACTGCCTGAATGATCCTGTTTTTTGATGTCATGATCATTCCTAGTAAAATTCCGAATGCCATACTGAGAACAACTGATATCAGGCTGATTCGAAGTGCTACCCAGACTCCCTGCAAAAGCCGGATCATATTATTTCCTTTTAATAAAATCTCAAATCCCATCTTATCAATCTCCAAACATACGATATCTTGCTTTGTGCTCAACCAGGGTTCCAAGAACAGAAACCGGTAACAGCATAATGATATAAAATCCTACAAGCATAACCAGACACTCTGTTGTATTATAATATTGTCCGATCAGATCCTTTGCAGTAAACATCAGATCCATCAGGCTGATTGCTGAAAACACACTGGTTTCTTTTAATAAGAAGATGATATTTGCAACAATCGCCGGTACACTGATAGAAAATGCCTGTGGAAGAATCACCGACCGAAACATCTGCAAACGGTTCATCCCCAATGCCAGTGCTGATTCCATTTGCAGCACCGGCACTGCCTCAAGCCCGCTTCGAAAACTCTCTGCCATGTAGCTTCCACCTAAAAGCCCTAATCCCACAGCTCCGCATACTTCCGCGGATATAGACAATCCAACCTTTGGAAGTCCAAAATAGATAAAGAATAGCTGGACTAAAAGTGGTGTGTTTCGAAAGATTTCCACATACACTTTAACCGCCTGTGCTAAAACCGGAATTTTAAAATGCAAAATAAATGCTGCAACAATTCCTATCAACAGTGATAAAACAATTCCTATCCATCCTATTTTAACTGTCAGGAAAAATGCCTTGACATACATTGGCATATACTCAACTATTACATCAAAATCCATGTTATTTTGTTGCACCGCCTTCGATCACTAATGTATCTTCGTAATCTGCACCATAAGTATCAAGCAGTGTTGCCTCATAATCTGCATGGAAGAAGTTTTCTTCTCCAAGGCTCTCAATTTCAGCATTGATCCAGTCAAGTAATGTGCTGTTACCTTTTGTTACAGCCGGTGCAATACTCTGCTGATCTCCAAGAGATGAAATTCCGACTACATATCCCGGATTCTCTTTCGCATAAGCAATAACCTCTGTGTTATCGTTCGCCCATGCAACACCTGTTCCATTCTCAAATGCTGTCTTTGCTGCTGCATAAGTATCAAATTTCTGAAGTTTAATGTCCGGTTCATTCTGTTCCAAATAAGTCTCTGCTGTAGTTCCTGAAATTACAATTACCTGGTCATCTGCTCCAATCTGATCCAGACTTGTGATCACACGATCCTCATGAGATACTACACCGAGTGCTACATTCATATATGGAAGTGCAAAGTCTACTTTTTCAGCACGTTCGTCTGTAACAGTGAAATTAGCAAGAACGACATCCACCTTCCCTGTCTCTAAATACTCAACACGATTTGCCGCTTCTGTAGACACGTAATTGATCTTCACACCAAGATCTTTTCCAAGACGTTCTGCAAAATACACATCATAACCCTGATAATCCCCATTATCATCTACATAACCAAATGGATTTTTATCAGAGAAAACTCCAATATTAATCTCACCACTTTCTTTGATTTCATCTAATGTTCGATAAGCCTGATTTCCTTTATCGGATGTCTTTTCGGCTCCGCATCCTGTTAAAGCAACTACTCCTAATGATGTAGCTAAAACTCCTGTTACTAACTTTTTGAATAAATTCTTTTTCATCTTCTCGATTCTCCTTTCAGTTCATGAATTGGATTATATTCCTATAAACCTACTATGTCAATAGGTATTATATTTTTTTAGAAAAAAAGACTCTTTTCAGAATATTACCGAAAAAGAGCCTTTATTCCCATTATATTTCTACATTTTTATTAAACTTCTATTAATTTATGGTAGGACAAATAGTTTTTTGTAAATGTCAACACCGGCAATCAATAAAAGTGTTCTTCATCTCATAACAACTTGTAATTGTCTTATGCTGATCCCAGAAAAACATATCTGCCCCTCCTTTTAACGTTCTATTTAGAACGACTATATAAGGTTGAATCCTTTTTGTCAAGCCTGACCGATAACAGACAAAACAATCCAAAAAAAGATTGCAAAAGTGATAGCTGTCAATAATTTTACATCAACAGCTATCACTTTCATTTCTTTTTTATATCTACTATTTTCTAAGATTTTAGTTGTTAGAATAGAAGGAACCCATATAACGGATATATTCATCATCTGTTTTATTCGCTTGCCAATTATGAACATTCGCTTTGTTGTGCTCACCTGCAATAACAGAAAGAGATTTTCCAAGATTGTCAAACGCTTCCTCTACACAAGCTTCCGGTGTCATAGCTGCTTTCATAACAGCTTCTCCTGCCGGTCCTCCCGGAAGATTGCTTAACAGACTTGGAGTGATTGTTGTTCCCAATGTAATAACTTCGACGTCTACATTGGTGCTCTCACACTCTGCTGCCACAGCCTCTGTCAGTTTCTTAATATAAGACTTGCCTGCTCCATACTGTGCGTTATATGGTGAACTGCTGATTGCTGTCAAAGAAGATACATTGATTACAGCTCCACGATCCTGCTTTGCAAAGATTCCCATATAATGATAGAAACATTTCAAGAATGTCATAACATTAACATTAATCATCTGCTCATGCTTCTCCCATGGAGTGTCCTGCAGTTTTCCAAATGTATGGAAACAAGCAACATAGCTCATAAATCCCATGTCAAGATCTTTTGTCGCCTCAAAAATCTTGTCTGTGCAGTCAGACTGCGCAAAATCAGCACGGATAACCATATGATCTACACCATATGTTTCACTGATGTTCTTTCCAAGTTCCTGAAGTTTCTCTTCTCTTCGACCTACCAAAACAACACTCATTCCCTCGGATGCTATCTTCTCTGCAAATGCCTTTCCAACACCTTCTGTTGCTCCAAGAATAATACCCCATTCACCATACTTTTCTCTTAAAGTCATTACTTTTTCCTCCTAATTTGCCGATTTAAAAACCGAAATATAATATAACATATATTATTAAAAATAACAATCAGAAATAGTATTTTTCAACATTATTCGTTATTATTACTAGAAAAGATGTCAGCCACCTCACTAATAATAATAAACGCTGTTGGATCAATGTCATGAACAATATCTTTCATTCGAATCACCTGATATCTGTTCACCACAAAGTACAACATTGCTTTATCGCGATTGGAGTATCCGCCTTTGGCGCTGACACGCGTAATACCGCTTCCAAATGTTTCTGTCAATGCTTTGCAAATCTCATGCGGCCACTCTGTCACGATTACCGCACATTTTGCCCTGTCAATACCTTCCACTATAAAGTCAACTGTCTTCAATGCAGCAGAATAAGCAACGATAGAATACAATGGAAGTACCCAGCTCTCAAGCACACAGCCACAAATGACATATAAAATAATATTATATACCATAACAAATGTTCCTACCGTAACACCTGCACGTTTTGCAAAAATAACTGCCATTACTTCGATACCGTCCATCGCACCGCCATAGCGAATCGCAAGACCACTTCCAATTCCGGAGATCACACCTCCAAACAGCGCACATAGCAGTAAATCTGTTCCCGCAAGCGGCGAAGCAATACTGACATCAATTGGAAATATATTTGTTATCAGCCATGCAAACAAAGAATAGATTCCAACTGTGTAGATTGCATAAAATGTAAAAAGTCCACCCTGCTTCTTTAATCCAACAAGAAATAATGGAATATTCAGAATCAGCAAGAATAATGACAATGATAAGCACGAGGGTGTTATCTGTTCGAGTAACATAGATGTTCCTGAGATACCACTGTCATACAATTTTACCGGTGTCATAAAAAGTGTAATGCCAAAAGCGTTTATCATTCCGGCAACCGTAAGCATCAAAAGATTTACAATTCGAGGTTTCTGGGTCTGTCTCATTTTAAGCGCTCCTTTTTCGTTATAATTTTGTCAATCAGTTTCGATTTCTAAATCATACCATATTAGTAGACATATTTCCAGCCCATATAGGTAACATGCATTTGTTCCAGTTTCTGCAATGCCTTCATATACGCCATCAGTCTTTTATACTGATCATCTCCAAGACTATGAATCTGCTTCAATATCTTAATATTTGACCTGGTAACTTCATAATCCATATCTGCATCTTTATATTCCGGATCAATTCCTTTACCCGTCAAAAGCTGTTCCGGTGTAATATCCAATACGTCACATATGGATAACAGATAATTTGCTTTTGGATTCGTCTTTTTCTTTTTCAGTCACTGATGTTGCTTGTTGCAATCCCGGTTCTTCTCGACAGTTCCAGCTGGGTCATGTTCTTCTGCTCCATTATGTAAAAGCTTCTTAAAATTTATTACAATCATCGCCCCGTCTCCTTGCAAGATCTATATGAGGAAACCACGAGAAAGCATAGGATTCGTCCTCCTGAAGGTATGAGTGCCCATGATATCAAACTCATGAGTGACAATGACCTTTTGGATATGGACTATTTTCTTCATGAATTTGATGATGATGACGATTTTAGTGAAGAAGGATTTTATCTTTTCTAACAATCGTCTATTTCCTATGCCTCTTTTTTATGAGGCATTTTTTTACTTCTGCTTTAAACACGAACTTTCCTAATATATGAAAAAAGCACCAACC
Organism: Ruminococcus sp. OM04-4AA; assembly: GCF_003462585.1. Taxonomy (NCBI): domain Bacteria; kingdom Bacillati; phylum Bacillota; class Clostridia; order Eubacteriales; family Oscillospiraceae; genus Ruminococcus; species Ruminococcus sp. OM04-4AA. The sequence goes on from NZ_QTZH01000037.1 coordinate 18,709, forward strand.
ATTTCTGATTGATACTTTCAAATTATTTTGTTTTTGTAAATCTGTTTAATTGCGTATTCACATCTCGTCCACCGTACATAACACGGATAATCGTAACCACTTGTGTATCATCATCCGGAATATATAGAACAAGATAATTGTCTACTGGTGCTACGCGTAACCCTCGACTTTTCCATGGTTCCAATTCATATTGTCGATATCTCTTCGGCATATGATCAAGATCCATAATACATGCTTCAAGCCTATCAAGCTGACCACTTGCATTTTCTGGTGCCTGCAGTTCAAAAGCAATGTATTCGAAGATTCCACGAGGTCTATCTCGGCCTGATCTGAAATCACGATATCATAAATCATAAATTGTAATCCTTGCGGATATCAGCAAAAACAGATTTTGCTGATCTAGTATGACCAGCCTGCATATCTGCATATCCTTTCTCTAGTTCTGCATTCATCTGTGCTTCTGATAATGCACTAACGTCTACAGGACGAGCGGATGGCATTTTCACTTCGAAAGGAAGTCCTCCTTGAAGAATAATTTGTTTGTAAAACATATTTATTGCATTGGATGCAGGAATTCCTAATGCTGCTAAGATTCCTTCTGCCTGTTCTTTTACATCAGGCTCAATGCGCACGTATAAATTTGCTGATTTTGTTGCCATAGTAAATACTCCTTTCGAATTTTTTCTAACTATATTATATTTATTCGTCCGGACAAAAGCAATACAAAATCAACATTTTACAAATTGTTCATACTCCGGTTAAACCCAAAAGTAGATATATTTCCATATAATAAAACCGAGCTTTCCGCAAGGCTTCTTTGATGATACCAACCTTACAAAAAGCCCAGAAATACCAGACCACTAATTCCGATGATGATCTCACTGTTTTTTATCTGTTTTCTTCTCCAATTTTTTTATTGAATTCAGGCAATCTAAAAGCTGTTCACCGCTCATTGTCAGAATCCTATCTAAATGTTCTGCCCAGTGCTGTAGTTTTTTCCGTCGGCGGCAGTTATTCGAAATTTTCGAATAACTAAATCCTTCTGTAGTTCGCTATCCTCGAATATTTTCTTAATATGATAATTTATAGTGTTAGTGCCGACATCGTACAATGTGGCCATCATCTTCTGTGTCAGCCATATATTCTCATCCTCATAGCGCATCTCAATACTGTCCTGCTGATTGCCGACAGATGCAACATAGGTCAGGTATTCTGCTGCGCTGGAACGGATGGTTATTTCATCTTTTTTCTTTTTCAAATAGGATGCTTCCTTCTTCGATAAATCACTCTATAATAAACAATAAACGAATTGCTGTATACTCTCCTCGTCCATGACAACGCTTATAGTTCCCTCAGATGATACAAATATTACAAATGACTTCTATACCAATCAATTACCGCATCCCTGTCTGAATCAAAGAACTGTGTTGATACATAGATATCCGTTCCATTGAAATTGATGGCCTTTGCTCTATATCTCTTTTGGAGAGAATTACCCATATTATCTGTTCTACTATTTGCAATTGCTGGATAATCTGTAGCTTGGAAAAGGTTCTTGGTATATTCCTTGGTTTTTAAATTTTCTAATTCAGCAGAATCAATCAATCCTTTTTCCACCAAATTTTCAACAAAATTATAAAATAGTTTTGCTACTGGAATTAAACCCTCTGCCCAGGTATCTTCGTTATCAATATCAAACGGCACCTCTGATAAAGAAAAGCTAAAATCATCAGTATCTAACTGCAGTTTCGCTAACAAATCTTTTATAAAAGAAATGATTCCATTAGCTGATAAGTTTGCTTCAAAATAGATACCGCTATTATCTATCTGCTTTGGTTTACGAATCTTTCTTTCATCATTGGAAATATAAATTCGAGTCGCATACGGAATAGAATAATCCTTTGTTGCAAGATCCGTTATGGTTTCAGCATCAAGATCAAATGCCGTATTCATCGTCTTTGCCAATAAATCTGCCCAACTAGAAACTTTCGTATGCTCTCCAACAAATATCATTTCTCCTGGTTTTGTATTGGAGAAATCGAAATTGCTATTCACATCAAAGGTTAATTCTGTACTTTCATTGGTATCCGAATGAATTTCAATGTACTTAAATTCTTCTATTAGGATATCCGCCAATATCTTTGCTCTATGTAAAATAGATTTTTCCGTCCATGTATCAGCCGACAGCACTTCTCTGTTGAGAATATTGGCCTTAGAATTTTGCCTGATTATCTTCTTTTTCTCTTCGAAAGCCTTAGTTCCAAGTTCGCTGTTATGTCCTGTGATTGTCAAGTTTCCAAGAGTATGAAGATATGTTTCATATACACGACCGTAATCCGCTCCAACCTCTTTTTTCCATACTGCTGCATTTTCCTTCTGAGGAAGAATATGCTCAATCGTTAAATTGCTGACATCAATATGCTCCTTCGTTGAATTCTCAATTACAGACAGCAGATATTTACAGATGTTCTTTTTATATAGAGGTCTATAGATTAGTGCTTCTCTAAATTCCTTATCAGTAGGCATTCTATCGTTAGCACGGATATCATTAAGGAACATCACAAAGCGCTCATAGTAGTGTTCATAATTACCATCAATTACCCTGTCATAGAGCGACTTCATGAATTTTGCCATATTCTTGTTAATCTCACAGGCATTCGTTCTTACAAAATAAGTAAGCAGGCATTCCAACACGCTACATAATGTATTCTCATCAATATTTCTCGCCTCATAGTCATCAAATACCCTAAATAATAATGGCAAAACAGTTGTCTGTTTTATCATATTAAATGCATTCAGATATTTAGTCACTCTTGCACTATAGCATTCAATTTCTCCAATAAACGCACCATAATATTTTGATGTTCCTCTAAGAGCAGTAAGCACATCTTTATGGCTAAGACCATTGTTCTGGCAGTGTTCCTTAAACAGGCGATATGCATTCTTACTGTTGACTGATCCAGTTATCTGAGAATTCAAGAAATTGATTACAAAATCCCCAAGATTACGGTATCCAACATTTTTTTCGATTTCGAGCCAGTATTCCTCATAAAGTTCATCTTGGTTTTCATCATCCATCAGCAAATAATTTCTAATCAGATCCGCAAGCGAAAGTTCCAGTCCCGTGGAGTTGATGGACTCAAAAATTTTCTGAGGCTCGTCTCCTTGAAGCTTATCCAAAATAATCTCTACAATTTCAAGCTTCTTAATTCCCTCTAAGATATCATTAAGCTCATGTCCATTGGCAACGGTTTCTTCTATAAGATTTTTAAAGATCACGTAGTTTTTATAAACATTTGAATTTCTGTCCATTTTATCTACTTTATCTTTTATTAGGAGCATCAATTGCTCATTATCCGTTTTTACTGGTTTTAATTTTACTTTGTATTTTTCATCGCAATGTCGATTAAACATTACCTCTTGAACTTCATCCTCAATTCTTGCCGACACCCCTTTAGATGCATCGTAAAGAGCCTTAAGAAGAATATACATTGTAGTAATTCTCTGCTGACCATCAATGATTAAAACTTCATTTAGTCCGCTGCCACCGTTGACATCATCAATATACACAACTGTTCCAGTAAAATGCTGTCGATTGTTTTCTCCGGCTTTCATGATATCTTGGAACAGTTTTTCACACTGTATGTTTGTCCAATCATAATTTCTTTGGTAAACAGGTACTTTAAAAACTCTTTTGTTCTTCTCTAGAACATCGGAAAAGAGCCACATTCTATTAGCTTTCATTTGCAGTTCCTCACAATATCTTATTTATTCATTGTCTTTGACACCGAGTTTAAACACTTCATAATACGATTTGTAATTAAGTATTATCTTCAACCAAATTGTCTCCTAGTTGGATTATTATAAATCCAATCTTTCCATATCCATTTTACTTCCTGAAAGATACAAATCATATGCCATTGTTGCAGGAATCAACCTAATTTTTATATCTTGAAGTCCCAAATTAGAAAGCATCTCCATTCGAACTTCACCCTTATCCTCTATCTCATTGTTTTCTGTTGGAAGTAGAAAACAGTTCTTTACAGAAGAGAATTTATGGTCTTCAATAAACCGTTGATATGCCAATTGGTAAAGATACTGTTTGGTAATAGATTCTATGCCGGGCTGTCCTGTCGGAACAATTCCCTTTTCCAAATGGGCATTATAATATTTTGCATCAAATATAATAAATTGATGCTGTTCATTAACCTTACAAATAGAAACTAAATCTGGTATCAATGTATCTTTTGCACACTTTCCGGTAATCGTCCACAATGGTTTCTCGATTAATTCAATCAGCTTCTGTCTTCTGTTATAATCTTCTTTCAATGGCACAGGCAATTTTAAAATGCCAAGAGGGACATCTAACTGATTATCCATAATTTCTACACAATTTTTTTCCCATACCAGGTTGAAGCTATACTCGACTTGTATCAGTGAATTCCGTTAAATGTATTTGCATTTCTGAATCTTGCATATTTTCAACAGTGGTATAAAATTCCTGCCATGTTTCAATACTTGCATCCTTGCCAAAATCGTCTGCATCTTTTCTGCAAGAAGAGTTTCAAGATTATACGACAAAACTGAAATTGATCTGTCTTCAAACATAAGCTTGTATTTATACTCCACTGCACCTGGCGTGATTGCATCATCCGTAGAAATATCGATCTTAAAAGGTTGTCTCATTCGTTCCAAATTAGCTTCTATCATCATCCTAATGCCAGGATAATCAAATTCTTCCATGATTTCTTTTACTGATGTAATCCTAAAGTTTACCCCATCTTCAAGCTGAAGCTCACCGATTCTCTCAATGATTGCTCTAGCATCCTTCTCATTAAGAGGTAATGCTTTCACAGTGGTATCGATATCCATTGTAGCTCTCATGTCTACACCGACAATAGAAGCAACAGGCATTCCGCCTTTCAAAATAAAATTATTCCTGTATTCAGAAACAGAAACTCTTTATAAGAACCTTTCCATAAAATATGTTCTAATTAGTGCTTACGCAACTTCACTATTCCCGCCGGACATGTTTTTTACTTTGTCTTTAAGTTGTTTCGCTGTATAAATCATATCATTACCTCCACATACATCATCACTTCATCCCTTACTCCAAGTTTAACCGCATACTCAATCAATCTTGAAAGATTCTTTTCCTTCGAGGACATATATTCCTTGATTGCTGTCTGATATAACTGAATTTCATATTTCTTTCGATCTTTAATCAAATCACAAATACATCTTTCCTTGTCATATACTTTAACCAAATTACCGCTGCTTGACGGAATTTCACAGGTCCCCATATCAAGAATCTCTGGGGTTGCGTAACGAACTTCTTTGTTTTTCTTTTTGATATGTGTTGCATTATACCCGGTAGGAACAGTGAAACAAATATGACTGTATTCTCTGTCGATAAGACCATGCAAATAAAGGGCGGTCTCGCCCGAATAAATAATATTCTTATTTCGTTGCTGGAGTACAAACAACTCATCTAGCCACACATTATCTAAGATATAAATGCCATGTGCCACTTTTTCCATATCATGCTCTCTGACGTATTTTGAGACAGATGGCTTTGATACACCTGATTCAACGGCCTTCGATGTAATCAAATATCCATTGTCTTTTTCAATTAGCAATTCCAAAATATCTGATGTTGACATAGTTGTCCTCCTTATCCTTGATATTTACTTTTGTGCTTAAATTATATTATATTTAAGCGTAAAAATAAACACAATCCTTATATGCTTGCAGAAGTAAAAGATAATCTGAGCTTATTTTACAGAACCTGCCGGAAAACCACATTGAATAGAAATTGAATCGGTGCGATTTTTCTTCTATTAGCACTTGTTTAAAAAATCATATCAGCGAAAGTAATCAAATGAGTCAGCCTGATTTTTTATACGAATTATTTGAAGATTTTATGAATGATCCGGCAAATCAGGATTTTCAATGGACAACGGTCTGGTTTGCCGCTGGATGACTGGTCAGGCTAAAATCAGTCCTAAAATATCTGCTTACTATTCCAAGCCATCCAATCAGGAAAAATTAGCCCATACCATCTACCAGAATCTTCTTCCACTGATGTCTGACTGTAATATGGCTATACAGGATATTTACACTTTATTCATTCAGGATGACAGCATCTCAGATGCGAAAAAGAAAAATCTGACTCCTTTATATAAACCAGCCAGTTCAAGACTGCTATTTCTTGCAAAACTGATTTCTTTCTATCAGTAGTATTAAAATATCGCTGCCAGATTTTGTTTACAACCAGAAGCAAACTGGATAAATACTGTACTCTGCCATTAAAATAAATATCAGATATGAACACTCTCTTCCAGCTGGCATCAGTATTTTATTCAGAGGCAGACACGTACCGGGCAACATAGATTGTAAGTCCGCCAAGAAATCCTGTTTAAAGTGAGTGAATTTTGAACCATCTGGTACAACATCAAAGCCGCAGAAATTACGAAGTTCCTGAGAGTATTTCAAAAACACAATCAGGAGCGTGTCAGTCGGGATTGAAAAAATACGCTGGAGAAACAAAAGAAACAGGAACAATTTCATCAAGGTTGATGGCTTCATCAAGAAGAGAAAGAAACTGATATTTGTCGTTGTCGAATTTATTTTGGCAATCTTCAAAAACTTCTGCCAAAGTGAGTTAAATGCCGTATTTATGCGGTGTTTGGAGTTTCGCAAACGCCTAGTGTTTAGTTATTTAATAGGGAGAGGAAGAATATCTTTTCTCGCCCCTCCCATTGAACCGTGCGTACGGGTCTCGTATACAAATCTACAACTTATATTCCAACTTTAACTATGGTGTTGTGAAATTCACTCAACTTTCAGCATCCGATCCCCCACACCAATGTGTGTTTGGATATATTGTGGAGAGTTCGGTTCTTTCTCGATTTTTTTACGAAGTGTCGCCATAAACACACGAAGGGAGGCAATATCATTATCCCAACTACTTCCCCAAATACTTTGCGTGATGAAAGTATGGGTCAGAACTTTTCCTATATTTCTTGTCAACAGGCAAAGCAACTTATATTCAATAGGTGTTAAATGCAACTCTTCTTCATTCAAATAGGCACAACCTGCAACATAATCTACACGAAGTTTTCCGTTTACAAAAACAACCGTTTCGGCAGGAGATACATTTTGCATCATTGATAACCTTCTTTGCGTGACTCTTAGTCTGGCAAGCAGTTCCTCAACAGAAAATGGCTTTGTTAAATAATCATCTGCACCAGCATCCAACGCATCAATTTTATCGGTATCTTCACTGCGAGCACTGATTACGATAATCGGCATGTTTGACCAAGTACGGATTTTTTTAATAATCTCAACACCATCCATATCAGGAAGTCCTAAATCAAGTAAAACAATGTCAGGATTGTGTGAAGATGCTTCTAAAATTGCCGATTGACCATTGGGTGCTGTCAGATATCGGTATTCGTGTGCTTTTAAGGTTGTTGTAATTAAATTTCTGACAGATGTGTCATCTTCTACAACTAATATTAGTGACTTATTCATATACTTTGACCTCCCCTGCCGGTAATGTAAATGTGAATACTGTTCCGTGCGGCAGATTATCTGAAACAGTAAGTTCTCCGCCGTGGGCGTTAATAATGGACTTGCACAAAGATAATCCGAGTCCCAAACTTCGGCGACTGTCTGCAATTTGATTTGCACCACTGTAGAACATGTCGAATATCCGTGGCTTTATTTCATCAGCAATTCCGTTTCCATCATCCGATATAGATACGATCGCTTGTTTTCCCCGTTTTTCTGTCCGAATAACAATATGAGAGTTTTTAGGTGTATATTTGATAGCATTATCAACAATATTGATGATTACCTGAACAATAAGCTTTGCATCCATTTTTGCAAGAAGAATTTCTTCTTTGCTTTCAACGGAAATATGATGCTCTTCACTCTTTCGGTTAATATGATGTAACGCTTCTGTAATCACGTCATCCATCAAATCTTCCGTTATACGGAGATTCAACCGTCCTTCTTCAATCCGGGTTACAGCCAGCAGGTTTTCTACAAGGTTAATCAGCCACATGGAATCATCATAAATATCCGTGTATAGCTGCTTTTTTGTATCATTATCAAAGGAATCACCATTGGACAAAAGGTTACTGGCATTACCAGAAATGGATGTCAGCGGTGTCCTCAAATCATGTGAAATAGCACACAGCAAGTTTGCTCGCAACTGTTCATTTTTTGCAAGGACAGCCGCCTCCTGTTTCTCACGGGCATTTTTCTCATTTTCCAAAGCCAGAGCACATTCTCCGAGAATGGACAGTAGAATACTGTTTTCAAATGGATCAAGAGGTATTTCCCCCATCACGATTCCAACAACTCCATATACCATACTGCTACTGCGAACAGCAAGGTACAGGCATTTTGCATTGGAAAGCGTTCCTGTTGTGGATCCGGCACGTTTATTGTTTTTCAATACCCAGCCGGCAACGGCCTTTTCATTTTCGGAAATACATGATTCCAAATTTTCCTCAGTTACAGAAAAAATATGCGGCGTATCCAACACTTCGCCATCAGCTAAATAAAAAACGATATCTTTTCCCAAGAGTTTAATGAGCTGATTTGAAGTTGTGGATACAATTTCATTTTTATCTTTTGCCTGTTGCAATAGCTGGCTTGTATCAAATAACACTTTGGTACGGTAAGCAGATTGTGCCGCCTGTTTTGCTTGATTTTTAATCCGTATAGCAAGAGAACCGGTTAAAAATGCCGCCAAAAACATGATAATAAAGGTAACAGGATAACCCTGATCATACGCCTGCAAGGTAAATTGGGGTTCCGTAAACAGAAAATTAAAAATCAAAACACTTACAATCGAGGAAATTAGGCTGTATACCTGATGTTTCGTGATGACAGCGGTGACAAGAACGCCTAAAACAAAAACAGTAATAATATTTGCTTCGCCAAATCCAAGATTATGGAAAATCATTCCGACTAAACTGGATAAAATCAGAATCGCAGTAGATTTTAATGTATCAGTGGCAGAGAAGACGATATGGTTCTTTTTCCTGCCCCCTCTTAACTGATACACTGCAGCATTAGAAACCGTATCCGGAATAATATGCACATCCAAGTTAGGGGCATAATCAATCAGTTTTTCTGTCAGTGTCGTTTTGCTGAGCAAATGCCGTTTTGTAGCAGAACTTCGCCCGATCACAATTTTTGACGCACCGGACAAACGGGCAAATTCCGCAATCTGAAACGGAATATCTTCTCCATAAACTGTTTCAATTTTTGCCCCAAGCTGCTCAGCAAGACGAACATTTGAACGAAGGCGTTTTATATTTTCCTCGCTCATCACTGAAAAATCCGGTGTTTCTACAAACAGAGCCGTAAACTTTCCTTTGAAAGCAGAAGCCATTCTTGCGGCGGTACGGATAATTTTTGCATTAGATGGAGAAGAAGATAGACAAACAAGAATATGTTCGTCTGTATGATAATCTCCATGATTTTTAATGCGGGCATTTTCTGTGAGGATATTCACCCTGTCCGCACATCGCCGCAGTGCAATCTCCCGAAGAGCTGTCAAATTTTCTATTGTGAAAAAATTTTCTACCACCTGTTTTGCCTGGGTCTGTCTGTATACATTTCCTGTATTCAAACGGTCGATCAAATCCTGTGGTTCAATATCCATTAATTTAACCTGATCTGCATTATCAAACAGAGAATCCGGAATGCGTTCCTGTACAACAATCTCCGTAATGGATGAAACTGTATCACAAAGACTTTCAATATGCTGGACATTGACAGTCGTATAGACATCAATCCCTGCATTCAAAAGTTCCTTAATGTCCTGATACCGTTTTGCATGACGGCATCCTTCGGCATTCGTATGAGCAAGTTCATCCACAAGGATAAGCTGTGGTTTTCTTTTCAGTGCCATGTCAATGTCGAATTCGTTCAGTATCATACCATTATAGAGAACTTCTTTTGTAGGAAGAACTTCTAAGCCATTCAAAAGAGCTGCTGTTTTGGGGCGTGCGTGGGGTTCTATATAACCGGCTACCACGTCAATTCCCTGCTGTTTTGCCATATGAGCCGCTTCCAACATGGCGTAGGTTTTACCCACACCAGCCGCATATCCGAAAAAGATTTTCAAATGTCCTTTATTCCGATTTTCTTCATCGGCTTGGATTGCCTTTAATAACTGATCCGGATTGTGTCTGTTTTCGCCCATACGGTCACCTCCCTGTGCAAAAAACATTATATAAAGATTATACCACCTTTTCTTCTTTTTTTCCATTCGGGCGTGTAGCCGAAAACAGAAAAAGCTCCGAAAAATCATGCAATTTTTCTACAAATGAACCTTCCATACAATTACTGTTATTTTGCCATATCACTCTCACTGGTTTCTCAATCGTGTTGATTGGATGTACCGCAATGTCTATAGAGTCTGGAGTAATGACGCTTTGCTTTATTTGAAAGGATAAGGAACAATACTTATCTTTCAAAATATCATTGGATTCCTCTATTATAAAGCCAAAATCAAGTTTATTATTTCCTATCCCATTTATTATTTCACTTACAGAACCGTAGAACAGGTTCAACTCATAGTTTGGGTATTCGCTTGAAAATTGTTCTAATAGATCTGCAATAGAATCTATGAGTGCAGGTGTTTCAAATCCAATCCTAAGCTTAGAACCTGAAATAAGTTTTTGGGATTCATTTTCCTCGAGAAATTTATCCAGTTTTCCCATAAGAAAATAACCATAAATAAATGCTGCCAATACCACTATAAGTAAAACAAAGTCTTTCATATCACCAACTTCTTTCAAAAATTAAATATGAAAACATTTTTGAATATGTTTCGTCTCCCCAAGAACAAGCATGGTACTGCCCTTTAACAACTGCGTATCGGAACTTATTTTCAAATTCATAATATCATTTGTTTTCAGCGCCATAATATTGATGTCATATTTTTTTCGTATATCCAACTGACCGATTGTTTTTCCTATCCATTCTCCCGGTATAGATATTTCAAAGATTGCATGTTCTTCATCTAGTTCTATGTAGTCGAGAATATGATCAGCACTATAACGGATCGCAACCCAATCGGCAAGTTGCCTTTCAGGATAAACAATTTCATCTGCGCCGTTTCTTAAAAGAAATTTTGCATGAACATCACGAGAAGCACGAGACACCACCATTCTTGCACCGAGTTCCTTCAAAAGGGACGTTACTTCCAATGAATTCTGAAAATCATCTCCAATTGCCACAATACAAACATCAAAATTCCCAACACCAAGCGAACTTAAAAAATCCTCACTAGTCGCATCCCCAATCTGAGCGTTGGTTACAAAGGGAAGTACAGCATCAACTCGGGTATCTTCTTTATCTACCGCCATCACCTGATGGTGCAATTCATCTAATTTTATAGCAATATGCCGTCCGAATCTTCCCAGACCGATAAGTAATATTGATTTCATTTTTTATTCTCCTTTAACCTACTGTGATTTTTTCCTGAGGATATTTTGAACCGTTAAGCTTTTTTTCAGAAAGGGTGGCAAAAATCAAAGTCAATCCGCCCACTCTGCCCAAAAACATCAAGCAAATCAAGATTATATGAGAAACAAGTCCCAGGTCAGGAGTTATTCCCAGCGATAACCCTACTGTCCCGATTGCCGACGCCGTCTCAAACAAAGCGGTCATAAGTGGAATATCTTCTGTGCTGCTAATTACCATTCCTCCGACAAGGAATAAAACAATATACATCAAAAAAATCGTAGCTGCATTTTTGATAGTGTCATCCGGAATTCGTCTGCCGAAAAAATGAGTGTGTTCCTTTTTTCTAAATACAGATAATGCCGATGAAACGAGCACTGCAAGAGTTGTCGTTTTCATACCCCCTGCAGTAGAACCGGGCGAACCACCGATGAGCATCAGAATAATGATAAGCATTTGCCCAACTTCACTGAGTAAAGTCAAATCTGCTGTATTAAATCCTGCAGTTCTCGGCGTAACAGATTGAAACAAGGAAACCCACACTCTTTCCATAAGAGGCACATTTGAAAACTCAAAATAAAAAAAGTAAAGAGCCGGTAAGAATATCAATAGTCCTGTTACCATAAAAATCACCTTGCTTTGCATTCTGTATTTTTTTAAATGCCATTTATGATTCTTTATATCCTCCCAGGTAAGAAATCCAATACCTCCTACAACAATCAGCACCATAATCACAAGATTTACAATCGGCTGTACAGAATAAGATGTCAACGAGGAAAAAGGGGTTCTTATACCGATTAGATCAAATCCTGCATTGCAAAAAGCAGAAATAGAATGGAACAACGAATACCATATTCCTTTCCAAACCCCAAAGTCCCTGCAAAAAACAGGGGCTAAAAGAGCCGCACCAATGATTTCGATAAGAATAGTAGTCCGAATAATAAATTGTGTTCTCCGTACAATCCCCCCCACCGTTGGAGCCGAAATTGCCTCCTGCATGGTACTTCGCTGCATCAACCCGATTTTGCGTCCGGAAACAGTAGCAATCGCAATAGCAATCGTAATAATTCCCATACCTCCGATTTGAATCAGCAATAAAATAACTCCTTGACCAAATAAAGACCAGTAGGTTGCCGTATCCTTAATAACCAGTCCCGTCACGCAAACCGCAGAAGTTGCGGTAAACAAAGCATCTGAAAAGGATGTACTCTGACCGCTTTTTGTAGCAATCGGCAGCATCAAAAGCAGACTGCCTAAGAGAATCACGGATAAAAACCCTAAACTAATCACTTGAAATGATGTCATATGCCGATGTCTTGACCTGTTTTTCTGTTGCATAACTATGTCCCCATAATTTTAATTTCGTAAGCGTCCAATAAGAGGGTGTATCGAAATTTCTGGCTGTTGCATGTAAACTATTGATTAGAGTTTTGGGAGTTGACTCTGAAAACTCTAAATCTAATCTAAGGAGCA
>NZ_QTZH01000038.1:0-29759 GCF_003462585.1 Ruminococcus sp. OM04-4AA
ATCTGCACTTGCATATTTCAAAAAATCTTCCCATGTAACAACATACGCATACCCATTATCAATATTACTTTTTAATATTGGAAAAAGGTTATTTTTATCATAATATTTATATGATCCTAATTTATCTGGTAAAACTACAACAAGAAGAGCATTACGATGACTCATTCGGTTATTCCTGGTTGTTTCTTTAACTGAATAACTAATTTCCCACGGAATCCATTGTGAGCGTTGCCATTTACAATTTTCTTTCATATTAGGCGACACCAAAACAATCGTGATTGTGCTATCATAGATTTTTCCTTTTAAATGATTCCAAATTTTATCTTCGCTCCATGCAGAAATATCTTCATCACTATTTTCACCTTTATAAATATCATCATCTTTTAAAACATTATTCCTAATATAATCAACATAATCACACGGCCATGTTGGTTGTGTTACATTAGGCAATTCTTTCACATCATTATCTTTATATTTATACGAAACAAATACTTTTCTTCCCATTCCAGTCATCCTCATTAATATGTAATCAAACTTTATATTATTTTTTCTCCATTCAACCAATTTCTCAAAGTAATATGATTATCACTCTCCTGATCATAAACCCAAAAGTCTTCTTTTACTTCATTTTCTTCTCGCCCATACCTCAAATATGGATATAAACCTAAATACTCTTGACCTGCGAAATCTCCAGCCTCCATTATTGGCAGTATACAGCACCTCTTTTTTCTTTTTCCGTCAAAATATCCTAGCTCCCATGGACACCATTTGGATTGTGCTGTATTTGACGAAGCAACATATGCTAATCCTTGAGATGAATTCATTCGTTTCTTTAATAGTTGTGCCGTCTTTGGCGTTACCTCTGACCGATCCAACTCTTCATCCTCAATCCAGTCCACATAGACTGCATATCCTGCATTTACAAATAAGTCAACCAAAGACAATATATCTTTTTTATCTAATGAACTATGTGATAAAAATACATCATATTGGGATACTCGTCGCTTTTCATTATTTCTTTTAGCTACTTTTTTATTCTGCATTAAAATAGCGTCTTTTGTTTCACTTGTATTTGTAATATTTTTGTTTTTTGCATTAATTGAAAGATATTCTTTGTTTAATATTCTTGTATCAATCTTATAATTCCAAAGATATCCTCTCATAAAATCATCTTGATACTGTTTTGGAACTGTATTTTTTACATCTTCCAATGAAGTTTTATAAATCCACGTCGTATACTGTTTTCCTGTTGGATCAATTTCTTTTCTAAAGCTATGATTTTTCTGCAAATTTCTCACATATTCGGTCACGCTTGGACGTTTATCCTTGCTCTTTTCAAAGAGTTCTTTTAATGGTTTAGGAAATGACTTGTAATTTCCCTCTACTATTCTTAAACGTCCTTGTATTCCTCTGGCCCCTGCTTTTCTATTATCTTCTATGTATACTTTTATAACTTCTTTTTCTTTACACAAAAATCCTAACGTTTCATAATATTCTCGCACATTAGCAAAAACAAGTCTTTTTCCCCAATCAAGTTTCTCCATCATCTTCTCCTATTTTTATACATAATATTTCTCAATACAATTTAACAGTCCATCAAAATCCATCTCTTGAATTTCATAAAATTCCTCTGTCCCTAATCCTGTATTCAGTACTGTCTGATACAAATAAAAATCATATATAATTGGAGCTTTATTTTTCCCTATCAAATTATCTCTAATAGTCCCTGTTTTAGAAATCAAACACACATATTGATATGCTCTATCAATATATTGCGTATTATTGTTCGGATGAGCATATGTATAATGTTGTGTAGGTGTCAAGGCAATCAAGTTCTCCAAATAGTCTGCAATTGCAGGATAATCACTTGCCGGAAATATATGATGCATCTGTGTAGCTGGATCCTTGATATGCCTTTCATCATAAACTTCCGTCTTTCCATTTCGATACTGATCATTAAATCTACGCAAATTCTTTTTAGCTCGATTAATACGATACGTTGTCATGCAGTCTTCACTAGGCTTCGGCAATGTTATCTCATACTCAATTCTCGTCATATCTTTCGGTTTCTCAGATAAAATATCTCTCCAATTTCTCTGATTATACATAATCATATCTTGAGTAATAATATCTTTTGATATATGACCTCTTTCCGTTCCACATTTCCGATATTTACAAGCTAATGGATTCAACACTTTAGTAAAAATTCTACCACATTCTGTTGCTCCATTTATCGGCGTATAATTGATTGTAAATTGCGTATATGCATCTTTCAATTCTCTAAAACTGTTTTTATCCTGTAACCTGAAAAAGTATTCAAATATTCTATAAAGTCCACTATCTTTAAGAACTTTTTCAATATATAAACATAAGAAGTAAAACTATTTCTTTCTCTGAAGCTTATATACTCTAACAATTCTTGATTCACGATAGAATACGTGTATCCTCTTCCACTTTTTTCACCGTGAATTACGCCTGCCGCATCCAGTAACTTTATTGGCTGTCCAAAATACTTATCATATTCATTTGATGCTTTCTGAGTAGGATTTGGTTTGCTAAAAATTTGTTGAACATTTTCCACCGTATAGTCACTATACCAGATATCATTTACTGTAAATCTCTTATCCTCTCTATTACTGGTATATTCCACAATACAATCAGATACTAGGCATACTACATCCATTGTACATTTTTGATCTATCCAACGCCCATTATGTGTTTTCCTGATATCATAATCATGTTCATCTAAAAATTTTTGTATTGTTGTATTATCCATTACAACACTCCTTTAGTACTCCATAAAAAAATACACTTGTTGCATCCACGTTTAATGAACGTGTTTGATAGTTTCTTGCGATTTGATAAAACTTTCTGTATTCTGCAGAAGAGAAATATTCCATTTGTCTTTCTGATAATGCCATCTTTTCTTTAGGAATCAATACTGCAACCGAACCATTTACTACTACATTTCCAGAATTACGCATTACCCTTGGTTTATATGTCATATTCGGAGTTAAATAAACATTCTGATTTCCCACAAATTTATAAGCACTCAAATTTTCTACAGTGTCTTTCTTTATATAAGAGTCATATCCCGGAATATCAATTATTTCCTTTCCATCATCACTTATATTTCTTGATTTAATAACTCTTAAACAATCTTTGCCTTTATCCTGAGTTGTATTGGAATTGGTAATCTGTCTATCCCTGAATACTGTAAACTTATCAAAATCAAGTCTTTGAGAAATACCATCAAAAAAATCATTTCTATAAATAATCCAGTATGGATATTCCTTATCTGTAATATACTTCTGCTTTTGAACCACGGTTTTCTTCAAAGTCAATGATTCCACTTTAGTTTCATTTGGCTTTTCGTTTGTATCAACAAATAGGCAAATTGTTTCTACCAATACTCCCTTGAAACCATTTTCCCCATAGTCCTGTATACAATCAATTTTTTTAGTTGCAAGCAGGTCACGAGTTTTTCTGAATTCCGGGGTATTTAATACCGCTTTTGGCGTTATCATAACAACATAATCTGATAGTGTCATTGCCTTTTCTAGAAAGAACTCAAATGTATTAGTTGTTTCTTTATTAATGTTGTTTTTCAGATACTTTGCGGCATCTTTTGCTTTCAACTTTGAAAATGGAGGGTTCCCAATAACTAAATCATAATGCTTGTTAAAATCATACAACAATGTGTCTGCTTGAATAAAATTCAATTTCATATTAGATGGTATCTTTTGCTTAGCTAACAATAGTCTTAATATTTCCAGGTTACGACCATCAATATCTACCACATCAATATTTACTTCTTTGGTTTCCTCATATTTTTTGAAAATAAAAGGCAAGAAATTCCCTATTCCCACGGATGGTTCCAAAATAGTTATCACATCTTTCTCTATAGATGGCAACTCCTTAAATATTTCATTCAAAATAAACTTGTTCGTATAATATGCAGCATTATTTTCCCTTTTTGAATTTGTTAATTCAGCAATCCTTGCTAATGATGCATTCCCTAAATTGAGAGGATTATTCTGAATAAATTTAATCAAATTCTCTGCATCTTCCAACTTATAATTCTCTATCGTTTTATTTATAATTGCAGTTGTAAAATGCTCTTGTTCCATAAATTTTTTTTATATTCTCCGCTATTTGGAAAAATACATTTGTCGGAACTGCTTCTCCAATACTTTGTCTTATCTTTATTTCTTCTTTTTTTAACAAAGCTTTTTTATTCTTTTCTGGAAGTGCATTTAATTCTTCCAGAGAAAAATTTACCCATTTAAATTCATCTGGAATAGTCATAATTTTCATAAGTTCACGAACAGAAAACACTCTATCTTCTTTCGGATGAACTGTATTTTGACTTGCCAGCTGATCATTTCTTGTATGAATACATGGTGCAACTTTATCCCAGTATTGACGTGTATACTTATCGCCGTTTTTCTGAATATTAGGTACAATTTTACCATCTACTATTTTATGTGGACGTTTCAGTTCATCTTGATTATCAAAAGCGCACTCTCCTTCTTTTAAATCATGTATCCAACATCTCATTCTCTCTGGATATGTTCTAAATGCATGGTAAAAATCGCTTGAACAAATCTCTCCCCATTCAAGTTCCGGCATATTGCCGATAATACTTCTAAGACTTTTTTCTTCTACATACGCTGGATACAACTCTATCGGAGATACATATTCTGCCATCTCTCTATTTACACCTATAACAACAGTACGTGTTCTAGATGAATTGGAACCATAATTTTTAAAATTCAATATTCTACTAGCGATAATATACTTTTCGCCTAATTCTTCATATATAACATCGCCTATTGCCTTTACCGAACCATCTGGCGCTGTACATCCAGTTTTCATAAAAGCAGCCACATTTTCAAAAATAAAAAATCTAGGATTTATTTTTTGAACCAAATGTACCGATTCTACCACTAAGCTATTTCTAATAATCTCATTTTCGGCTTTCTTATGGTTAGCAACTGACATCCCCTGACAAGGCGGAGTTGCAATTAAAACGTCCACTTTATCGTTGCCCATCTTTTCCCATTTTTTTATTTCTGCAAAAATCTTATTTTTTGTTTCTTCTGTCGTTATATCGTCACAGACGTATCCAGAATCGAATTTACATTTGCCATTAAACTTTTGAACATTTATTCTTCTTTCAATCAATTCATTTGTTGCTATACATTCGAATCCTGCTTTTTTAAATCCAAAGCAACCAACACCTGCACAACTAAACAAGCTTATATATGTCAATGTTTTATCTTTTAACATCTTGATACACCTCGCTGACCATGATTATTTTTTCTAGCATCTGCAGGCTTTATAGAATCTTGCGGAATAAGCCATGTTTTTCCTTTTTTTATAACTCCATTTATACGATTTTGTTCGCAAAGAACAGCAATTCTCCTTGAAGAAATCCCCCACTCTTTTGACATCTCCATTGTTGTTAAGTAATCCATATTCATCCTCCGTTAGTTCTCCTCATCATTATATTCATTTATCTGAATAATTGCAAGCTTTTTTATCGAACTTATGTTCTTTTCTCGATATTTTCATATTTCATTATTTTTATGATAAAGGGCAGCTAAAAAGCCGCCCTACACGCTACGCATAGACAATCTTTTTTACTACAATCTCCTCCACACAAGCCCGGATGTTATTCATTCTCCTAACCCATGCCATCTGATCCTGCATCTTCAATTTTTCTGTCACTCCCTGCTTTTCTTTCATCTGTTCCATCAGTCTGTCCATCATCTGATTACACTCCTCGTCAACCTGATGCAAATGCTCATTTAACTTTCCGGCAAGTACCAACTCCAGATATAATCCTTTTCGATGCTCTTTCAAGTAAGTTTTTCTCAACATTCCATACTTTCCAATCGGATACTCTGTCTCCTCCGGGAGATACAGGTCTGGATAATACAGACCGTCCTCTCCTAAAGTGTAGCTGATTCCATTTTCTCCCATAATGTGTTTTTCCATGATTGTCCTCCTATCTTGCACCCCGATCTTTATTCTGTTTGTGGGTACGCTGTTTATTTTTCTGTTCATTCTGTATTTCCTGTTTCTTTTCTGCCAGCTTCGCTCTAATACCATGTGCTACTGGCTCTTTTCCTGTTTCTTTCTTCCATTTTTCTATTGCAATCCGATACTGGCTATACTCAGTTTTGGAAACCTTAAAATCTTTTAAAAATTCCTGTACGCTTCTATAACCAATTTTCTGTACAATCCTTGGAAGGTAATCTTTCATATCTCTGATCTGACTTGTCAATGCATCAATTTCTCCCTGCAATTCTTTTTTCTTTCTTCCCTTAAACCAGCCTTTGACTTCTGACAGTTCTTTTTTCTTTGCAGAAAGCTGTTTTTGTTTCTGTTGAATTGCAGTATTTTGTTCGTCCAGTTCTTTCTTAACTTTGAAAAATTTCGGATACTTAGATGCAAGCCTTGTCATTTCTGGCTGCTTCGATTCTGTCTTTTCTTCTTTTATCTTCACACTTTCTGGTACGATATTTTCTGCACTCCTCTCTGTTTGCTCAGGTTCCGTTGTTCCTGCCTGCGCCACGTGAGTCTGTTCCGACACTTCTCTGAATTTTTTTAACAGCACACTTTCTATCAAAAATTCCAGTGCTTCAACCGCCACTGCTATAACTCTGCCAAATAATCCCGGACTTTTTCCATGCCGAGCAATAGATTTCTTAATTGATTCAGTAATTTGTTTTCGCTTCACTTCCAGTATCTGCGGCTCTGGTACGCCACTAATCAATGCCATATCAACTGCTCTGTTCCATTCCTGACGTTTCTGATTATCCGCTTCTATCTCATGTGCTTTTGGATTGTTCTTTCCAATTTTCTTTGTTGCAAGATACACACCACCACGCTCAAATACCTGCAACTTCTGTTTCTCGTCCTGCACATAAATATTGATTAAGTCTGTATAAGAATGCTTTACTTCATCCAGAAATGAATTACTCTTAAATCGTTCATCTTTCGCTGTAAACAGCTTCTTCTCATACACTTCGCCTTTTTTCACAATGTGGCAGCCCTCTCGTATCTCACCATCTTCTCCCAGTATCTCTTTCTTGGTTCGGACATGTTTTCCATGTTCATCATAAAACATATTTCTACTGGCAATCTTGATGATTGGTTCATCCAGTAGTTTCCGTTCTGCAAATATCAGATGAATGTGATAATTGGTCTTTCTTTTATTGTGGTGCAGAGCAGCAATACACTCCGCTCCGTAATTCTGTTTAAAATGATTTGTAAAAAGCTGTAGCAATCTATCCGGCTGATATTCTGTAAAACTCTCTGGCAAAGCAATGATCAGTTCTCTTGCCTCAATACATTTTCCTTCTGTTCCACTTTTTGCAAATTCTTCCTGATTACATTTTGCAAGTTCCCGCCAGAATTTCCGTTCTGTGGTTTCATAAACTGCATAGAGGTTTTCCTGTTTTGCATGACTGGATATATAAGTGATCCTGCCTTTTACATTGCTTAGTTTTGTCATTTGAATAAATGAATTTCTTCCGATAGGCACTCCCTCCTTGTCTTCGGCAAAATAAATTCTGCCATATCATTTGTGAGTGGATGCATCGGCATCCGTTTACGAACTATCCGCCTGTCGGCGGAACAGCTCCCGGCAGGGCGAAATATCCTGAGTACAAATCTTTAATTTGTGCGATGGGTGTATTTCGCTCTCAAACGCCGAGGGCTTTGTGAGATGCTTCTTACATCTACCACAACTTGGCTTTCGCTTTTCATTTTGGGCGTATTCGCCCTCTTTTTCTGCCCGTATCCGGGCTTATTTTTTCACTAACAACAAACCGACTATTACTCTTCCTGTCTGCTTTATTCCGGTATCCTTGCCCGTACATACTCCAGATCTCCACAATATGGTGTTCCAACCAAATACCATTCTCTCGCCAGATTCATTTCCATTCGTGTCTTTACCCACTGATCATCAACTAGAACTTCCAGACATTCTCCGCAATGAAATCCCGTATCAATCCATAAGTCTGATGATAATAAGCCATATCTCTTGTTATAACTGTTGTAACCTAATCTTCCTTCTCTCATGGTGTCATTCTCCCTTCATTTATCATTTCCTCAGGGACGCCCTGAATCAGGGCCCCCTTTTAAAAAGTTTTTTCTTCGCCAATCAACTACCAGCTACACCTTACAGACCTTCTCTTTGTCTGCTATCTACAGGTGCGTGCCACGCTCCTGTCATAAGGTAATCAAACAGAATCTTTACCAACGAAAGTCCTCATGCATTCCACACTTATCCAAATACTCTTGTCTTGCCTTTTCCCGTTCTTCCTCAGTTGGTGCTGTTTTAAATGTTGTATATAACTGATGTTTTACCACACTATCTAATTTTTCCATCAATGCTTTTTCTATCTCTGGCTGATATTCCTCGTTCCCGGCAAGATGATACTGGAACAATGCCAGCAATAAATCTTTTGGTATCTGTACCTGTGATTTTCTTTCTATGTTTCTCCTTTCCGTGACGGTCGTGACGATAGTGACGATATTTTCACTACCGTCACGCTATATAAAATACCGTCACAACCGTCACATATCGTCACGCTTGTTTTCCGACAAAGGTTAATCTAATTTTTCTTCCATCGTGTCCTCGTTCTGTTTTATACTGGATTCCATATTCCAGAATCAGACGTTCCAGGCTGACATTTAATTTTCGTGATAATGCGTTCGGCTGCATTTCCACCTGCAATACTTCCACAAGCTCTGTTGCTGTTCCTACCCACTCTGGCATAGTTTCTGTTACAAGTTCTTTGATTTTTTCCAACACTGGATCTTCTAGTTCTTTCCAAAGTTCTGTTTCTGTCTTGGTAAGTTCCCAGACACATCTCTCCCGATTAAAGTTCAACCACAGTTTCTGATCCTGCTGGTCACGCCCTGCCACTTCCAGAACTGCCTTATTATCTGTCCGTTTTTCTTTCTGCATGACGAATGCTCCATCCGCAGCTCCAAGCAATCCATTCGTGCCAGAAATCATATCAAAACTATCGGAAGATTCCATTTTCCTTGTATGATGCACAACCAGAAAACAGATGCTATATTTATCACTGAATGCTTTCAACTTTGTTACAATCTCGTAATCGCTGGCATAACTGAATTTATCCCCACCGACTTCCCGGACTTTCTGAAGCGTATCAATAATAATGAGCCTTGCGTCCTTATGATCTGTTACAAACTGCACAAGCTGTTGTTCCAATCCAGCATTTAATGATTTGGACTTTGTGGCAAAATAAAAGTTTTCACTGCCTTCCATTCCGAACATCTGTGATAATCGTTTCTGCAACCTTGCATAATCGTCTTCCAATGCCAGATACAGAACCGTTCCCTGTCTGACTGAAAAGCCCCACAATGGAAGTCCTTTACTGATGTGATACCCGATCTGTGCCATGAAAAATGATTTTCCAATTTTCGGTGAACCAACAAACAGGTAAGTTCCGTTATACAGAAGTCCATCTATAATCGGCAATTTTGGTGGATATGCAGTATCATATAATTCCATCATGGAAACTGTTTCCAGATCATCTTGATTCTTTTTATTTGCTGATTTTGCTGTATTTTCCGCATTATTTGTGGCTTGCAGATTGCCCTTACCGGGCAAATCTGCTATACTTTGGTTGGTTTTTAAATTTTCTAATGGCTGTTCCACATCTGCGCCAACAGATGCAATCGGAGCAGTCATTTTTTCTTTTGCTGTCATTCATTTTCCCCTTTCAATCCATACAATGTCTCTGCGACCAATCTCAGGGTACTCAACAACTCTTCGTTTTCCTCACTGCATTTTTCCAGATGTTTCATTCTTCATAAATCTCTGCCATCTGATTTCGCAATGCTTTATACACTCTTGGATTTCCCTGTATCACAATTTCCCGATCAGTTAATCGTTTTGTGATATAGTCCTGCTTGCTAAGTCCTGACAATCGGACACATGCATCAATCTGCTCTGCTTCTTCCGGTGATACCCGGAATGCTACGATTTTGTTTCTCCATCTTCCTTTACTGTCCAGATTCTTCTCCATTTGATTTTTCCATCCTTTCAATATCCAACTGTTCTGCCATCTGTGTCTGCTCACTTGGAAACAGATGCGCATATCGGTAAGTGATATCAATGCTCTCATGTCCCATTCGATCTGCGATTGCCAATACCGTAAATCCCATATTGATCAATAACGATACATGGGAATGTCTCAAATCATGCACACGGATTCGCTTCACCCCAGACACTTTTGATCCTCTGTTCATTTCATGATGCAGATAAGATTTGGAAATCGTGAAAATCCGTTCGTCCTCTTTCGGCTCATACAGCATTTTCAGATAATCCTGCATCTCATCACACAAAAACTGCGGCATCTTAATGGTTCGATTACTTTTTAATGTCTTTGGTGGTGTAATCACATCTTCCCGGTGCAACCTCTGGTAGGACTTGTTAATCCGTAGTGTATGCGTTTCAAAATTGAAATCTACCGGTGTAAGTGCTAATAATTCGCCCATGCGAAGCCCACACCAGTAAAGTATTTCAAACGCATAATAGGAAACAGGCTTGTCCATCATGGCATCTGCAAATTTCAAATATTCTTCTTTTGTCCAGAACAGCATTTCCCGGTGTTCCTCTTTTCCCATATTTCCTGCTTTCTGTGCCGGATTAGATGGAAGATGGTAAAAATTAACTGCATGGTTGAAAATAGCACTTAACTGACTATGAATTTTCTGCAGATAAGAGGCGGAATACGGCTTTCCATTCGGCTGCCGGATCGCAAGCAATTCATTCTGCCATGCAATAATGTCCCTTGGCTCAATTTCTCCTATTTTACGCTTTCCGAAATAAGGAAGAATTTTAGTTCTGGCAATATTTGTCTTCGTTCCCCAGGTATTATCACGAATTCGATTTTGCATATCCTCCACATAAATCTCATAAAAGCTTTCGAAAGTCATATCCAATTTGGCTTCTTTCTTCAGCAATAGCTCTCGTTCCCACATCTGCGCTTCTCGTTTTGTAGGAATCCTCTTTTGGATGACTGGTGCGTTTCTCCTGTCCAATCGGTATAACGATAGACTACTCGCCACTTTCCAGTGGCATTATCTTTATGAATACTCATACAAATTCTCCTCTCTTTCTCTTACATTTCGCTGTAACATACTTTTTTGCGGAAATAATTGGTGTTTACTCTGCCAGCTACCGTAAGATAACCCAGCTTCTGTAATTCTTCATTTAGCTGTTTGATAATCTTATAAGCATAAGACTTGGAAACTCCCATTTCCGCTGCAACTTCTTCTACTGTCATAAAAGTTCTGTTCGTCACATCGCATCTCTCCTTTCATTCTTAACGCAATTTGTTTAGGTTGCTACATTTGCATGATACTAAACATTTTTATTTAAGTCAAGTAGTTTGGTGAGAATATTAAATTTTTTTGTTTAAGTTCTTCTTGCTATCCAAAATTGCTCATGCTATACTGAACCTAAACAGAATTGTTTTATTTTCTATCACGATTAATTATGGCAACACGAATGACCACTATAAGGAGGCAAACAAAAATGGCAATCGGACAACGTATCAAATTTTTTCGCAACCGCAAAGGCATGACACAAAAGCAACTTGGAGAACAACTGGGATTCATGGGAAAAACCTCTGATGTCCGCATGGCTCAATATGAATCTGAAGCTAGAGTTCCGAAAATTGATCTTGTAAAACAAATGTCTCAGATCTTCGATGTCAATACTCATGCTTTAACAGTGCCGGATATTGATACTCACATAGGTCTGATGCATACACTATTTGCACTGGAAGATATATATGGTCTAAAGGTAAAAAATGTAGATGGACAACCTCATCTCTGCCTTGACTCTTCCATATCTGCTCCCGGCTCATCTGTCGATGAAATGCTTCGTGCATGGATGGAACAATCTGACAAATTGGAAAACGGTGAAATCAGCAAGGAAGAATATGATGAATGGAGATATAAGTACCCGGAACTGGATACTTACCAGAAACGTGCCAAGATACCCTCTCAGGAACTGAGTGATTACCTCTTAAAAGAATTGACTAAAAAAGAAAATTAAGAAAAAAAGAAAACCTTACCGATATTCAGTTTTTTACTTCTGAAAATCAGTAAGGTTTCTTTATATACGTTATGAAATAAAATTTCTATCTCTTGAATAATCACAAAATGTTGCCATTTTGTTGCCAATTACTAAACAAATTTGTTTTCAACCCTCATAAATACTGGATTCTTATGATTGTGTGGATTATTCAAACTCCAGACAGACAGTGCGGAGTATAAAGCAAAATCGTTGATTTTAAGCCATTTTTAGGCAATATAAGTAACTATAAAACCATATAAAAATATTAAAAAATGCAATTTTAATGCAATGAGGTGCAGTCAAAATTATCTGATTTGTACCCAATCCCAAATCTCAATATCGACTATTTAGTTAAAGGCGTTCAATAAATGAGCGTCTTTTTTTCATACCCAAAATCGAAAGGAGAAAGAGAAAATATGAATAAGCTAGTAAAGCGATTGCTGACAGGAACGCTTGCTTTTGCAACCATTCTCACGGCATTACCAGTGACGGCGGTTCATGCTTCCGGCAATCAATATTGGACAGAATCAGCAGAACGTGTCGGCTACATTGAACACGTTATGAATGATGGTTCTATCAAATCTACATTCAATGAGGGACACATGAAAGTTGAGGCGAAACTGCCTACTGCGTGGATATCAACACCAGTTTTAAGAATGGATATAAAACACGTTCTGACGCAAGCACCCGCATGAGTAGCGATCAGATTGCGGACGTTGCTCTTTCCTTAGAGTACGTCAAGCAATATACCGCTTCTCATACGAACTTGAATTACAAACAGGGATACTTGCTGGAACAGTGTGTTGTCTGGCAGAGGTTGAGTGAACAGCTCGGCTGGCAGTGCGATAACGTCAGAGCTTCCTATAATGAAATCTCACAGGCAGTACAGAATGAAGTTTACGCTGGTGCGAAAGAATTTGTGAAAGCAAATAAGGGACGCTATGAATGTGGCGGTTACATTTATACTGGCGAAGGACAGGACATCGGACAGTTCTGGGCGAAGTTAAATGTAGGAAATGCAAAGGTCAAAAAGACTTCTTCCAATCCAACGGTCACAGATGGCAATGCCAACTATTCCTTTGAGGGTGCGACATTTGGTGTCTATTCTGATAAGGGCTGTAACAGCCAGCTTGCCACACTTACTGCCGATGGAAACGGCGATACCAAAGAAGTTGAGGTAAAAGCCGGAACAGTTTACATCAAAGAGCTTTCTGCTCCAAAGGGTTACAAGCTGGATTCTACTGTCCATGCCTTAAATGTGGAAGTTGGAAAAACAGCGACATTAACTGTTGCTGACACTCCAAAGGTCACAGAGACTTTGATTGATTTATTCAAAATTGACATGGAAACAGGAAAATCTACTCCACAGGGAACTGCTTCTTTAGAGGGTGCAGAGTTCACATGGAGCTATTATGACGGTTACTACAATGCAGACAATCTTCCTGCAAAGGCTACCCGTACATGGACAACTAAAACCGTTGCAGAAACAGACCGTGACGGAACTATCCATTATGTATCCAGACTTGCCGACAGCTACAAAGTATCCGGCGACAGCTTCTATACACAGGACGGTAAAAATGTATTGCCACTTGGTACACTCACTGTCACAGAAACAAAAGCACCAAACGGCTACTTATTAGATGGTGCATATATGCAGGCTGACGGAAGTTCTGAACAGATTAAGGGGACGTACCTTACACAGATTTCCGAAGATGGCGAACTTGCCGTACTCTCTGGAA
Source organism: Ruminococcus sp. OM04-4AA (assembly GCF_003462585.1). Taxonomy (NCBI): domain Bacteria; kingdom Bacillati; phylum Bacillota; class Clostridia; order Eubacteriales; family Oscillospiraceae; genus Ruminococcus; species Ruminococcus sp. OM04-4AA. Next base: position 13,876 of record NZ_QTZH01000038.1, read on the forward strand.
GTAACCAGTATTCCGTATCTGACAAGGTTATCCGTGGCGGTGTGAAAATCCAGAAACGTGACCTTGAAACAAAGGATACCAAAGCACAGGGAAGTGCGACCTTACAGTACACAGAATTTAATATCATTTCCTTAAATGACAGTCCTGTACTGGTTGAGGGGAAATTATACAACAAGAATGAAACTGTCAAGAAGATTCAGACAGGCATTGATGGAATTGCTTCTACTTCTGCTGACTTGCTTCCTTACGGAAATTACAGATTAGAAGAAAGCAAAGCACCAGAGGGCTACTTAACAGATGGTGCAAAAGCAATCGACTTTTCTATCACAGAAGATGAAAAAATCGTGGACTTGACCGACAAATCCCACTCTGTCTACAACCAGATTAAACGTGGCGATATTGAGGGTGTAAAAATCGGTGCAGGTACACACAAACGTCTTGCAGGTGTTCCGTTCAGAATTACAAGCAAGACAACAGGCGAATCTCACATTGTAGTCACGGACAAAAACGGTCAGTTCTCCACTGCTTCAAGCTGGGCTTCCCACAAGGTCAATACCAATGCCGGAAAATCCAGTGAGGATGGTGTATGGTTTGGTACATCTGAACCAGACGACAGCAAAGGTGCATTACTCTATGATACCTATGTGATTGAGGAATTAAAGTGTGATTCCAATGCCGGATTTAAGCTGATTCCAGCTTTTGAGGTGGTCGTATCCAGAAATAAAGTGACCATTGATTTAGGTACGCTTACCGATGAATACGAAAAAGAAATCACAATCCATACCACTGCTACCGACAAGAAAACAGGCGAAAAAATGATTGTTGCCGGAAAAGACATCAAGATCGTGGACAAAGTCACACTTGATGGCTTGGAAGTTGGAACAAAATATAAATTATCCGGCTGGCAGATGTTAAAGGAAGAAAATGCCGAACTTCTGATTGACGGGAAATGTGTAGACAGTGATTATACCTTTACTGCTGACAGCGAAAAAATGACGGTTGAGATTACTTACAGTTTTGACGGTTCAGCTCTTGGCGGTCAGAACCTTGTTACTTTTGAGGAATTGTACGATATGAGCAATCCGAAAGAGCCTGTCAAGGTTGCCGAACATAAAGACATCAACGATGATGGACAGACAGTTCTTATCACGGAACGTATCATCACAATCCATACTACTGCTACGGACAAGAACGGCAAGAAAGAAATCGAAGCCGGAAAAGATGTAACGATTGTGGATAAAGTCACATTAGATGGTCTGGAAGTTGGAACAAAATACAAACTTTCCGGCTGGCAGATGTTAAAAGAGGAAAATGCAGAACTTCTGATTGATGGAAAGAAAGTATCCAATGATTATGAGTTCACAGCCGACAGTGAAAAAATGACGGTAGAAATTGCCTTTACCTTTGATGGTTTTTCTCTTGGTGGCAAGAGCCTTGTCACATTTGAGGAATTATACGATATGAGCAATCCAGACGAACCAAAGAAAGTGACAGAACATAAGGACATCACAGACGATGGACAGACTGTGACAATCAAGGAAGTGCCGGAAGTCCCAGATACACCAAAGGATACCGACACGCCGGATACACCATCTACGGTACTAAGACAAGTGACAGTCCAAAAACAGGCGACAATGCCAATATCTATGCTTATCTTGCCATGCTCGGTCTTTCCTGCGTAGGGCTTGGCGGTATGCTTTACTTCAAACGCCGTAGAAAGAAATCGTAAGGCGGTAAGGTAGCGGTTGGTAGAGCGTTCAAGGTCGCCACCTATTTTGTAACTTCACGCTCCCGTGAAGCACTTGGTTTACGGGAGCGTGAAGTCCACTAGGGGCGTAGGGAGTGTAGCTCCCCACAAAGTACAGCAGGAAAGAACTTACAAATAGAAAGAAAAGAGGTCAATTATTTATGGAATTAAGATTTGTCGTACCAAATATGGAAAAGACATTCGGGAACTTGGAATTTGCCGGAGAAAATACTACGGAACAGCAGAGAATCAACGGGCGTATGGCTGTCATTACCAGAAGCTACAACCTGTATTCCGATGTGCAGAGAGCCGATGATGTAGTTGTGACACTTCCTGCCAAAGCTGGCGAAAAACATTTCTCGCCGGAGCAGAAAGTAAAACTTATCAACCCACGAATTACTACCGATGGCTATAAAATCGGGGAACGTGGATTTGTCAATTACATCTTACTTGCAGACGATATGTTACCAGCAGAAAGTAAATAAGGGGGTATTCAGATTATGAGATTAGCAAATGGAATCGTCATTGATAAAGAAAAGACTTTTGGAGTGTTGAAGTTCTCCGCATTACGCCGTGAGGTTCATGTACAGAATGAAGATGGAACGGTCAGTGAAGAAATCAAGGAACGTACCTATGATTTAAAATGCAACACACAGGGACGCATGATACAGGTGTCCGTTCCAGCGACTGTTCCGTTAAAGGACTATGACTACAACGCCGAAGTGGAACTTATCAATCCTGTTGCAGATACGGTAGCCAATGCAAATTACCGTGGTGCAGATGTGGACTGGTATGTAAAGGCAGACGATATTATTTTGAAAAATAAAGCTACTCATGCCGGAAATCCACAGAACAATGCTCCACAGCAACCGCCGAAGAAATAAGAGGTGTTAGCGTATGACGTGGAAAAAGAAAGGTAACAGGATTCGTGCCAGTGACAAATCGCTGGTCTATCACTTCTGTATCGGTTGGCTGTTGCTCCTGTTCGTTGCGGTGTTCCTGCTACTGAATCTGCGACAGCTCCTTGTTATAGACTGGAAAGATTTTAACCTGCTCCATGCCGGAATTACTTGGACTGCCTACAATTCCATTACGGTTCTGATAGCGACTGGTGTTTGTGCATTGGTCGCTTTTCTCTACTACCGTTACGGATATGACCGTATTAAGCGGTTGCTACACAGACAAAAGCTGGCTCGTATGGTGCTGGAAAATAAGTGGTATGAAGCAGAAAACACAAAAGACAGCGGTTTTTTCACTGACCTGCAAAGCAGATCCAGAGAAAAAATCGTGTGGTTTCCCAAAATCTACTACCAGATGGACAATGGCTTGCTCCATATCCTGTGTGAAATCACAATGGGAAAATATCAAGAACAGCTCCTGTCCTTAGAGGATAAACTGGAATCGGGGCTGTACTGTGAACTGACTGACAAGACACTGCATGACGGATACATCGAATACACCCTGCTCTATGATATGATTGCGAACCGTATTTCGATTGATGAAGTGATTGCAGAAAACGGCGGTCTGCGGTTAATGAAAAATCTGGTGTGGGAATATGATTCACTTCCCCATGCCCTTATCTGCGGTGGTACTGGCGGTGGAAAGACCTATTTTCTACTGACCATCATTGAAGCACTGTTTAAAACCAATGCAGATTTATATATTCTTGACCCAAAGAACGCTGACCTTGCAGACTTGGGAACGGTCATGGAAAACGTCTACCACACGAAAGACGATATGATTGACTGCGTCAATACCTTTTATGAGGGCATGGTCACACGCTCGGAAGAAATGAAACTGCACCCGAACTACCGTACAGGAGAAAACTATGCCTATCTGGGGCTTGCTCCACAGTTCCTTATTTTTGATGAATATGTGGCGTTCTTGGAAATGCTCACGACAAAGGAAAGCACCGCCCTGTTAAGCCAGTTAAAGAAAATCGTCATGCTTGGTAGACAGGCTGGATATTTTCTGATTGTGGCTTGCCAGCGTCCAGACGCAAAGTATTTTGGGGACGGTATCAGAGATAATTTCAACTTCCGTGTGGGGCTTGGTCGCATGAGTGAACTCGGCTACGGTATGCTCTTTGGAAGCGATGTGAAAAAACAGTTTTTCCAGAAGCGAATCAAAGGGCGTGGATACTGTGATGTGGGAACAAGCGTCATATCTGAATTTTATACTCCGCTTGTACCCAAAGGATATGATTTCTTAGGTATGATTGGAGAACTTGCACACATAAGGCAGGACGGACAGGTGGCGTGCGAAGCGAAAGCCACAGGTACGGACTAGCCTTGCTGGTGTGGCGGTAGCCACGCCAGCATACATCAAGCCCCTCGGTATCTAACAGAGGGGCACAAATCACAAGGAAACATACACAAAAGTTACCGATTCTTGGCTGAAATCAAGCGTTTGGTAGCTTTTTTTATTGCTGTGACATCGGACTAAAAATGTCACAGTTTTTTGTAAAGGGGGTATCGCACTGAATGATACAGAGTGGATACAGGATTTTGCAGACCGGCGTTTGCAGTACGGTGTATCCCAGACGAAACTTGCGGTCATGGCTGGAATCAGCCGTGAACATTTAAGCCGTATTGAATCCGGCAAGGTGGCGGTCACAGAAGAAATGAAAGTGAAACTACTGGAAGCTCTGGAAAAATTCAATCCAGAAGCACCGCTTACCATGCTGTTTGATTATGTGAGGATACGGTTTCCGACACTGGATATTGGACACATCATCAAAGATATTTTACAGCTCAATATTCAGTACATGATACATGAGGACTTCGGGCATTACAGTTATACAGAACACTACTACATCGGAGATATTTTCGTATATACTTCTCCCGATGAAGAAAAAGGTGTCCTTCTGGAACTGAAAGGAAAAGGCTGTCGCCAGTTTGAAAGTTATCTGCTGGCACAGGAACGGAGCTGGTATGATTTCCTTATGGACGCTCTGGTGGACGGTGGTGTGATGAAACGCCTTGACCTTGCCATCAATGACCATACGGGAATGTTAGATATTCCAGAACTGATCGAAAAATGCCGGAATGAGGAATGTGTATCGGTGTTCCGTTCCTTTAAGTCCTATGCTTCCGGCGAACTGGTCAAGCATGAGGAACAGGACAAGGCTGGTATGGGCTATACGCTTTATATCGGCTCATTGAAAAGTGAGGTGTACTTCTGTGTTTATGAAAAAAGCTATGAGCAGTACATCAAACTTGGGATTCCCATTGAGGAAGCACCGATAAAAAACAGATTTGAAATACGGTTAAAAAATGAACGTGCTTATTATGCTGTCCGTGACCTGCTGACTTACTATGACGCTGAACGGACGGCATTTTCTATTATCAACCGTTATGTACGCTTCGTGGATAAGGAAGCAGACAAGAAACGGAGCGACTGGAAATTATCTGTCCGCTGGGCGTGGTTCATCGGGGAAAACAGAGAGCCGTTAAAGCTCACGACCAAACCCGAACCCTACACACTGGACAGAACCCTACGCTGGATTCAACGACAGGTTGACCCGACACTCAAAATGCTGGAAACAATCACAGCGAAAACAGGGATTGATTATCTGAAAGAAATCCGTAAATCCACGAAACTGACGGAAAAGCATTACAAGATAATTGAACAGCAGACCACATCTACCGAAGATGTGATTTTGGAAAAGGAGAATTGAAAAATGCAACGATTATTATTTGACTTCCTGTTCTTCTCTTTAGGGGGAACAGTTGGCGTGGTTGCCATGTGTATTTTACAGGCTGGCAGACAGTCTGACAGAAAAATGATGGAACTGAAAGGAGAAAAGAAAGCATGAATTTTGGACAGAACCTTTATAACTGGTTTTTAAGCAACGCACAGAGCCTTGTGCTGATGGCGATTGTTGTTATCGGTATCTACTTGGGATTCAAGCGTGAGTTTTCCAAACTTATCGGATTCTTGGTAGTTGCCTTAGTAGCCGTTGGTCTTGTATTCAATGCGTCCGGCGTAAAAGACGTATTGTTACAGTTATTCAATAAGATTATTGGAGCGTAAAGCCTATGGAAGAATGTAGCGTATTGATTGAAACGACCAAATCAGCAGAGGATAAAACCTCTCGCTGGTTTGATTTACCCATTGATTATGAGCTGTTCCGTGACCTGCTCGGCGTGGAAGCTGACAGCAATGATTATCAAATCATTGATATGAAGCTCCCCTTTGCTGGCGACATTGTAAGGACAACATCTGTCAGACGGTTAAACAAGCTGTACTTTACTTACACGGATTTATCGCCAGAAGTTCAGCAGGCATACAAAGAGTTGATTCCCTATTGTGGCGGTGTTGAGGATTTATTACAGAAATCAGAAGAATTTCTGTTTTATCCAGAGTGTCACAACATCATGGACGTTGCCCGTTACCGCTTGGAGCATAACATTGAATTTTCTGCCCTCTCCGAAAAGGGAAAGAAATACTTTAATCTGGAAGCCTACGCCCATGAGCTGGAAGAAAAAGGACGCTATGCCCTCTGCAACAACGGTATGTTCAAGCTCTAATGGTGGTATTGCTTATGGCAGATTTTATGAATACAACCGAAAGGAAGTGAACCGCTTATGATTGATGATATGCAAGTCTATATAGCCAATCTTGGCAAGTACAATGAGGGAGAGCTGGTCGGGGACTGGTTCTCTTTTCCGTTGGACGAAGAAGTGATTGCAGAACGTATCGGCTTAAATGCAGAGTACGAAGAATACGCAATCCATGATACGGACAACTTCCCGATGGAGATTAGCGAATACATTTCCATCGAAGAACTGAACCGTATCTATGAGCAGTTGGAAGAATTACCGGATTACCTGCTGGACGACTTGGACAGTTTCGTATCCTATTATGGAAGTCTGGAAGAACTGGTGGAGCATAAAGACGACATCATTCTGTATTCCGGCTGTGAAACGATGACCGATTTAGCCTACTATCTGATTGATGAAGAACAGGTACTCGGAGAAATCCCGTCCTCTTTACAGAACTATATCGACTATGAAGCCTACGGGCGTGACCTCGATATAGAGGGGACATTTATTGCAACAAACGCTGGTATCTGTGAGGTACTGCGTTAAGGGCTGGCAGATCAGCACCGCCACTGGTGCTACTGTCAGCTTTTCTCTTGGGGGCAGTCTGGAAAATCCGGCTGTCCCTGTTGTTAGGAAAATGAAGAAAGGAGCATTTACAAGTGAAGAAAATCCGAAGTTATACAAGTATCTGGAACGTGGAAAAGGTACTGTATGCCATCAATGATGTAAACCTGCCATTCCCTGTGACCTTTACCCAGATTACATGGTTCGTGCTGACGGAATTTATCATCATTCTGTTTGCAGATGTACCGCCACTTTCCATGATTGAGGGTGCGTTTTTGAAATATTTCGGGATTCCCGTTGCCCTTACATGGTTTATGTCACAGAAAACCTTTGACGGGAAAAAGCCATACAGTTACATCAAGACGATGGTGCTGTATGCCCTGCGTCCCAAAGTGACTTATGCCGGAAAAGCCGTGAACCTGCATAAGCAGAAATTTGAGGAAACTATCACGGCAGTAAGGAGTGTGACCTATGTTCCCGATTAAATATATCGACAATAACCTTGTCTGGAATAAGGACAATGAGGTGTTCGCCTACTATGAGCTGATACCGTACAATTATTCATTCTTATCCCCAGAACAGAAATACCTTGTGCATGACAGCTTCCGTCAGCTTATCGCACAGTCCCGCGAGGGAAAGATTCATGCGTTGCAGATTGCAACTGAAAGTTCAATCCGAAGCATACAGGAACAGTCAAAGAAGCTGGTCACTGGAAAGCTCCGTGAGGTAGCAATCCAAAAGATAGACGACCAGACCGAAGCCCTTGTATCCATGATAGGCGACAATCAAGTAGATTACCGTTTCTTTCTGGGATTCAAGCTCATGGTCACAGAGGACGAAGTCAATCTGAAGAACATCAAAAAATCGGTATTTCTGACATTCCGTGAGTTTTTGAATGAGGTAAGGCATACGCTGATGAACGACTTTGTTTCTATGAGCAATGATGAAATCAACCGTTATGTGAAGATGGAGAAATTACTGAAAAACAAAATCTCCCGTAGGTTCAAAATCCGCCGACTGGAAGCCAAAGACTTTGCGTATCTGATGGAACACCTCTACGGCAGGGACGGGATAGCCTATGAAGATTATGAGTATCCTCTTCCAAAAAGAAAATTAAAAAGAGAAACACTGATTAAGTATTATGACCTTATCCGTCCTACCCGTTGCGTGGTGGAAGAAAGCCAGCGATATTTGCGTCTGGAACATGAGGACAGTGAAAGCTATGTGTCCTACTTTACGGTCAATGCCATTGTCGGAGAACTGGACTTCCCATCATCGGAAATCTTTTATTTCCAGCAACAGCAGTTCACATTCCCTATGGATACGTCCATGAATGTTGAGATTGTCGGAAATAAGAAAGCCTTAACCACTGTCCGTAATAAGAAAAAGGAATTAAAGGACTTGGACAATCACGCCTATCAAGCCGGAAATGAAACAAGTTCAAATGTGGTGGAAGCCTTAGACAGTGTCGATGAACTGGAAACAGATTTAGACCAGAGCAAGGAAAGTATGTACAAGTTAAGTTACGTCATACGGGTATCTGCACCCGATCTTGACGAACTGAAACGCCGTTGTGATGAAGTCAAGGACTTTTACGATGATTTGAATGTGAAGCTGGTTCGCCCTGCCGGAGATATGATGGGACTGCATGGAGAGTTTCTTCCAGCCAGCAAACGTTATATCAATGATTATATCCAGTATGTGAAATCCGACTTTTTAGCCGGACTTGGTTTCGGTGCTACCCAGATGTTGGGAGAAAATACAGGAATCTATATCGGATATTCCGTGGATACGGGAAGAAATGTCTACCTACAACCGTCCCTTGCCAGTCAAGGGGTAAAAGGTACGGTCACAAATGCGTTGGCTTCTGCTTTTGTCGGTTCGCTTGGTGGTGGAAAATCATTCTGTAATAACCTGCTGGTGTATTATTCCGTCCTGTTCGGTGGACAGGCAGTTATCCTAGACCCGAAAAGTGAGCGTGGGAACTGGAAAGAAACACTGCCGGAGATTGCAGAGGAAATCAACATTGTAAACATTACCAGTGATTCCAGCAATCAATGGCTGTTAGACCCGTATGTGATTATGAAAGATGTCAAGGACGCTGAAAGTCTTGCCATTGATATTCTGACGTTCCTTACAGGTATCAGCAGTCGTGATGGCGAAAAGTTTCCTGTCCTTAGAAAAGCTGTCCGCACGGTATCCCAGAACACAAACCACGGGCTGTTGCAGGTCATTGAGGAACTGCGAAAAGAGGATACCGCCGTATCCCGTAACATTGCAGACCATATCGAAAGTTTTACGGACTATGATTTTGCACAGCTTTTGTTCTCGGACGGTTCGGTGGAAAATGCAATCAGTCTGGATAACCAGCTCAACATTATACAGGTTGCAGATTTGGTTCTGCCGGATAAGGATACCACCTTTGAGGAATACACGACCATTGAACTGTTGTCGGTATCCATCTTAATTGTTATCAGTACCTTTGCCCTTGACTTCATTCACAGTGACCGAAGCATTTTTAAGATTGTAGACCTTGACGAAGCATGGGCGTTCTTGAATGTGGCACAGGGAGAAACACTCTCAAATAAGCTGGTGCGTGCTGGTAGAGCCATGAACGCCGGAGTCTATTTTGTGACACAATCCTCTGGAGACGTATCGAAAGAAAGTCTGAAAAATAACATCGGCTTAAAGTTTGCGTTCCGCTCCACAGATACCAATGAAATCAAGCAGACCTTAGAGTTTTTCGGTCTGGACAGTGAGGACGAAAACAACCAGAAACGGTTGAGGGATTTGGAGAACGGACAATGCTTAATGCAGGATTTATACGGACGTGTCGGTGTGGTACAGATACACCCTGTCTTTGTAGAACTGCTCCATGCTTTTGATACCAGACCGCCGATAAAAAGTGAGGTGGATTTGGAATGATGAAATCTGTCACAAAAGAAAAGGTATTCCATGTACTGAAACTGGTTCTGCTTTCCGTGACCGTCACACTGGTACTGCTGTCCCTGCTTGGGACGGTAGCTCATGCGTCTGGACTGGTCGATGATACGGTCAATGCAGACAACCTGTATTCAAAGTATCCGCTTTCCAACTATCAGCTTGATTTCTATGTGGACAATAGCTGGTCATGGCTTCCGTGGAACTGGCTGGACGGCATTGGGAAATCAGTGCAGTACGGACTTTACTGTATCACAAATTTTGTCTGGACAATCAGCCTGTATCTTAGCAATGCCACTGGGTATGTGGTGCAACAAGCGTATAAGCTGGACTTCATCAATGACATGGCAGACAGTATCGGGAAAAGTATCCAGACACTTGCCGGAGTGACCGAACATGGATTTTCCAGCAGTGGATTCTATGTGGGATTCCTGCTCATTATCATTCTGATTGTAGGTGTTTATACCGCCTATACAGGACTTCTCAAACGGGAAACAAGCAAGGCACTTCACGCCGTTATCAACTTTGTGGTGGTGTTTATTGTATCTGCGTCCTTTATTGCTTATGCTCCCAATTATATCCAGAAAATCAATGATTTCAGTTCCGACATCAGCACCGCTTCTCTGGACTTGGGGACAAAAATCATGCTCCCCGATTCACAAAGCAAAGGCAAGGACAGCGTAGACCTTATCCGTGACAGCCTGTTTGCGATACAGGTAGAAAAACCGTGGCTGTTATTGCAGTTCGGGAACAGTGATACCGAAGAAATCGGGACTGACCGTGTGGAAGCTCTGGTATCTGCCAGTCCGTCAGACGAAGATGGGGAAACAAGGGAAAATGTTGTAAAAACAGAGATTGAGGATAACGACAATGACAACCTAACGATTCCGCAGGTTGTCAACCGTCTTGGCATGGTGTTCTTCCTGCTCATCTTCAATCTTGGCATTACTATTTTTATCTTTCTGCTTACCGGCATGATGTTGTTTTCCCAGATACTTTTTATCATCTATGCCATGTTCCTGCCTGTCAGCTTTTTAATGTCCATGATACCAACCTATGAAAACATGGCGAAACAGGCAGTTGTCCGTGTGTTCAATGCCATTATGACAAGAGCCGGAATTACATTGGTTGTGACGGTGGCATTTTCGATTTCCAGTATGTTTTACAATATCTCAACAGACTATCCGTTCTTTATGGTGGCATTTTTGCAGATAATCTGTTTTGCCGGAATCTACATGAAGCTCGGAGAGCTAATGAGTATGTTCAGCCTGAATGCCAATGACAGCCAGCAGATAGGTCGCCGGATTTTCCGTAGACCGATGGTGTTCATGCGACATCGGGCAAGACGTATGGAACACAGGATTGCAAGGGCTGTCGGTGCTGGAAGTGTTGCAGGTGCGGTGGCTGGTGCAAGTGTTGCCAGAGCCGGAAAGCCAGCAACGAACCAACCGCCAAAGAAACGGGAAAATACCTCTGCCAGCATGGGAAGCCGTGTTGGTTCTGCTGTGGGTGCTGTGATGGATACGAAAAATAAAGTCCGTGATAGTGCTTCTTCTCTGAAAGAAAATGTGAAAGACCTGCCGACACAGGCTGGTTATGCCGTCCATTCTGCCAAACAGAAAGCAAAGGATAATGTATCGGACTTTAAGCGTGGCGTTGTGGAAGAACGGGAAAACCGACAGGAACAGCGTACACAGAAACGCAACCTGCACAGGGAAAATATCTCACAGAAAAAGCAGGAATTACAGAAAGCACAGGAAGCAAGACAGACCGTTCATGCGAATGGATCAGCGACAGCCGGAGCTACCAGAAGCCATGAACGCCCTGTTGCCACACCTGTTCCAAAACCAGCACAGACCGGTATAGTTACGAAGCCGGATATGAAACGTCCTGCTACTTCTCCTGTGATAAAAAATGCAGAAATCAAGGCTGGAAAAGAAACCGTCCGAACCAATATCAGACAGGAACAGCAGGTTAAATCTGTTGCCAGAGCGAACCAGCCAAACGTAGCAGAATCCATCAGCAATCATAAGAAATCTACGGTACAGAAAACACAGGTCAACCAAAAACAAAATCGTAAGACTGTTACGAAGCAACCAGAGAAAGGACGGAAGAAATGAGATTAAAGCGTATCCTTATCATAGGTACGATATTTCCTGTCCTTTTCTCCATCGTCCTCTTTTTCGGGATACTGATTTCCGGCGAAGATGACGACAGTTCCAACAGTTATTCAACTGTCTACTCTGGCATGAACCTGTCAGCCGATGTCCTCAAACATCAGCCGATGGTAGAAAAATACGCCAGAGAAAACGGTATCACGGAGTATGTGAACGTCCTGCTTGCCATCATACAGGTAGAAAGTGGCGGTACGGCTACCGATGTCATGCAGTCCAGCGAAAGTCTGGGACTACCGCCAAACTCACTAAGTACAGAAGAATCCATTAAGCAGGGGTGTAAATATTTTGCGTCCCTGCTTTCTTCCTGTAAAGCAAAAGGCATGAATGACATTAACGTGGTCATACAGTCTTATAACTATGGTGGTGGCTATACAGACTATGTGGCGAAGAACGGGAAAAAGCACAGCTTCAACCTTGCGGAGAATTTCGCAAAGAATAAATCCGGCGGTATAAAAGTGACCTATACGAACCCGATAGCGGTCAGTAAAAATGGTGGCTGGCGGTATAACTACGGAAATATGTTCTATGTGGAGCTAGTCAACCAATATCTGACCGTGAAGCAGTTCAGCAACGAAACGGTACAGGCTGTTATGAATGAAGCGTTGAAGTATCAAGGCTGGAAGTATGTCTACGGTGGCAGTAACCCGAACACCTCTTTTGACTGTTCTGGTCTTACCCAGTGGTGCTACGGAAAAGCCGGAATCAGCCTGCCACGAACCGCACAGGCACAGTATGACGCAACCCAGCATATCCCATTGTCACAGGCACAGGCTGGCGATTTGGTCTTTTTCCATTCCACCTATAATACCAGTGATTATGTTACCCATGTAGGAATCTATGTAGGAAACAATCAGATGTATCATGCCGGAAATCCAATCGGCTATAGCGATTTGACCTCTGCCTACTGGCAACAGCACATCATTTGTGCCGGAAGAATCAAACAATAGAAAGGACTTGAAATATGTTTAAGAAGAAAGAAAAAACAGAGAAAGCACCTAAGAATAAGAAAGTGCGTACCATGAAAGTCGGGACACATAAGAAATCTGTCCTGCTTTTGTGGGCAGTACTTCTTGCAAGCACCAGCTTTGGTGTGTATAAGAATTTTACCGCCATTGACACCCACACGGTACATGAAAAAGAAATCATTCAGCTAAGATTGAACGATACCAACGGTATTGAAAATTTCGTCAAGAACTTTGCGAAAGCCTACTACTCATGGGATACCAGCAAGGAAGCCATTGAAGCAAGGACAACAGAAATCAGTAAATACCTTACCAAAGAATTACAGGACTTGAACGTCGATACCATCAGAACGGACATACCAACCAGTGCGACCGTTACAAATGTGCTGGTCTGGAATGTAAAGCAGTCTGGAACGGACGATTTTACCGTTGCCTACGAAGTAGATCAGCAGGTAAAAGAGGGAGAACAGACACAGGCAGTCATAGAAAACTATACCGTGACCGTTCATGTGGATAAGGACGGTGCAATGGTCATTACCCAGAATCCAACCCTTGCTCCGGCGGTACAGAAATCAAAGTATGAACCCAAAACACAGGAAGCCGATGTTAGTGTCAGTTCCGACACAGTCAAGGACGCTACCGCTTTCTTGGAAACATTCTTTAAGCTCTACCCGACAGCTACGGAAAAGGAACTTGCCTATTATGTCAAAGACGGAGTGCTTGCTCCTGTATCCGGCGACTATGTATTTTCGGAACTGGTAACCCCTGTCTTTACCAAAGACGGCGACAACCTCAAAGTCAGCGTGTCCGTAAAGTATCTGGATAACAAGTCGAAAATGACGCAAATCTCACAGTGTGAGCTTGTGCTTCATAAGGACGATAACTGGAAGATTGTAGAATAAATGTTACAGCAGAATAGTATGGTAATTGTTTATCCAATCTATACTATTCTGCTTACAATTAGATTGACAAAATAAGAATCCCTCTCATATAATTGGTTGCAATGGTATTGAGGAAATACAACCTTAAATGTATAATGGGAAAGTAGCATTGCAGGAATGAGGTAGGCTAATGAATAAAATATTGATTATTGAAGATGATTTAGAAATAAATGCGTTATTGGCTGATTTTCTAAAAGAAAAAGGATATGCTGTGCATTGCCAATATGATGGACTTCATGTTCTGGATTTTTTGAATAAAGAAAAAATTGATTTGATTATACTTGATATTATGCTTCCTTATCGGAGTGGTGATATTATTTTATCTGATGTACGCAAGAAATTTACGATACCTGTTATTATTATTTCAGCGAAAGAAACTACACAAAATAAAATCGACTTGCTTCGTCTGGGAGCAGACGATTATATCACAAAACCTTTTGATATGGAAGAAGTGCTTGCCAGAATTGAAAGTAATCTGCGAAGAGTACAATTTCAAAATAGCCAGACAGAATGTTTGCAATATAACAATCTGACTTTAGACCTAGAGAAAAATACAGCATTTTTGAATGGAATAGAATTATCCTTAACCGCTAAAGAATTTGGCATTTTAGAATTGTTGATGAAATATCCAGATAAAGTATTTTCAAAATCGAATCTTTTTCAAAGTGTTTGGGATACGGAATATATTGCTGAGGATAATACACTTAATGTTCATATCAGTAATTTACGCAATAAATTAAAAGCGATATGCTCTGATACAGAATTTATTGATACTGTTTGGGGCATTGGCTACCGCCTACATAAAGCTAAGGATTAAACGTTCCTTAGCTTTATTATTTTTTTAACTTTTCTCATTACGATTTAAGAAATTCTTTAAAATTGCCCGTTATACTGGTTTAAGTAAAGGAGGTTTGGGATATGAGTTCAATTATTTTAGAAGCAAAGTCTTTAACCAAAGAATATAAACAAACATTAGCATTAGACCACATAAATTTACAAATAAAAAAAGGAAAAATTTATGGATTTATTGGTCAAAACGGAGCAGGTAAGACTACTTTTTTAAGATTAGTCACAGGGCTTGCGTTTCCAACAAGTGGTACACTTTCTTTATGGGGAAATTCTGGAACAGAAGAATTGCAGAAACAGCGTAAACGAATTGGAAGTATGATTGAAACGCCTGCTCTATTCCCGTCAATGACTGCCTATCAAAATATGGAAGTACAGCGTATTCAACGAGGCATACCAGATAAATCAGTTATTAAAAGGACATTAGATATGGTTGGATTGCAAGATACAGGTAAAAAGAGTGTCCGCAATTTTTCATTAGGTATGCGTCAACGATTGGGGATAGCGATTGCACTTTTAAATACACCAGAACTATTGATTTTAGACGAGCCTATCAATGGTCTTGACCCTGCTGGAATTGTAGAAATCAGAAATTTATTGAAAATTTTGAATAAAGAATATGGTATGACCATTTTGGTTTCAAGCCATATCTTAGAAGAATTGTATCAAACAGCATCAGAATTTATTCTGATTGACCATGGAAAAATTATAGAAGAGATTTCTGATTATGAATTAAATGAACGGTGTAAACGACATATAGCTATTAAAACAACAGATGTTCAGAAAACGGTTCTGGTTTTGGAAGAGAATCTTCATACAGATAACTTTAAACTAATGCCAGATGGCATAATTCGTTTGTATGATTATTTGAATGATTTAGAGACAGTTGCGTCTGCTTTGGCAGAATCGCACATTCTTGTAACAGGACTTTCTGTATCTGGCGATACTTTGGAGGACTATTTTTTGAGCAAAATAGGAGGAACAAAAGATGTCAAATCTCCTAAAAACTGAGATATATAAGTTGTTTCACAGTTGGTATTTTTGGGGAATTGGAATATTCAATCTCCTTTTAAGTAGCATATTGCTGTTAGATAGTAAAGAATGCTCTTCAAACTTAATTATGGCATCATTATACAATATTCCGTTACTCTATTTTTTGA
>NZ_QTZH01000039.1:0-29074 GCF_003462585.1 Ruminococcus sp. OM04-4AA
AAAAGAAGAATCGAAAGAAGGATATTCCAATGGGATAATTAAATGAAATAAAATATAAAATCACTATTTGAGATAATAGTTTCAGATAGATATCAAGTAAATAAGGAGGAATATTCCAATGGATGGAATAATTAAGTGAAGATCCACTGTATAGCGTAGGTGCATACGGTGGATTTTCTTTTGTCTCTTTTTCGTGGATATCCCGGATAATCAAATGGGATAACAAAAAGGGGCAAAGCTTTTTATGCTTCCACCCCATCACTTAAAAATGTTTAAATTCTTAATACATAGTCTTTTTATTATCTCTTCACAAAGTACTCTTCATACCATACAAGGAACGTATAGATTGTCCATACTTTTCTCCAGTTATCAGAATTTCCTCCAACATACTCATCAAAAATCGCATTGATTGCATCTACATCAAAGAATTTTTCTGCAATATCACTGTGGAAGAGGCGCTGAACGTCCTGATTGTATCTCTCATCAGCCATCCAGATACGGATTGGTACAATGAATCCTAACTTCTTACGGAATGCAATTTCTTCCGGAAGTACCTTCGCAGCTGCTGTACGGAATGCCACCTTATTCTGCTCTTCATTTACTTTAAAGCGAGATGGCATACGAGATGCGATATCAAAAATTCTTCTATCTGTCAATGGCATACGGATCTCAAGTCCGGCTGCTGTACTCATCTTATCAACATTCAGGTAAATATCACCTTCCAGCCAGATCTGAATATCTACATCAGACATCTTTGTCAACGGATCAAGACCTTCTGTCTCCTCGTAGATTCCTCGTGCAAGTTCAATTGGCAGTACGTCCGGATCGTATTTCTTAAGAATCTTCTGCTTCTCGTCTTCTTTCATTATATTGGTATTTCCAACATAAAAATTCTTCAGATTCTCGCCATAACGTTCGGCATTTCTATACATGTTATAACCACCAAAGAATTCGTCAGAACCCTCTCCGGAATAACAGATCTTCGTATGTTCTGCTGTCGCATTACATCCAAGTGTAAATACAATCGCAGATGCATCTCCAAGTGGTTGCTCCATATTGTACATAACATAAGGTACAATATCAAAGAACTGCTCCGGTGTAATGATACTTCTGGAGAATGTTCTTCCAAGAAGCTGTGCTGTCTTCTCTGCAAGTACAGATTCATCAAATCTTTCCTCTTCATAACCACAGGAATCCGCCTGCTCTGCGTCAGACATTGCAAGCACATAGGAAGAATCAACTCCACCAGACAGGAATGATTCTACTTTTTCATCCGCGGTCTTTACCTCTGGCATGATTTCTTTCAGAGTGTTATGAATCTCATCTGCCCAGTCTTCCAGGGTCTTGCTTCATCCGGATGAAATTCCGGTTTCCAGTATCTGTGAATCTCAAGCTTTCCATCCTGCCAGATCAGATAGCGTCCCGGCAACAGCTTTTTCAGTCCACGGAAAAATGTATTCTCTCCGGCAACATAGGTCAGACTTAAATACAACTGAAGCATCTCTTCATTCAGTTCTTTCTTAAATCCCGGCCGATCGATAATATCACGGATCATCGTTCCATAAAGAAGCTCTCCGTCTTCTGTCTCATAGTAATAGAATGGTTTTGTTCCAAACTGATCTCTCAGACAGAAAAGCTTCTGCTCTTCCTCATCCCATAAGGCAAATGCAAACATTCCGTGCATATGATCTGCCATCTCGCATCCCCATGTCTGATATGCCTTGATCAAAATCTCATGTTCTCTTTCTTCTCTGGAAAGTGTAAGATCAATTCCAAGTCTCTCACAAAGCTCTTCCCAGTTACGAATATGTCCTCTGTATGTTTTTACAATTATCATCTGTTTAACCTCTCTTTTGTCACCATCTTTGGTTTTTGAAAGTTGTTTCTTCTCCCGCTTATATCCTACAGATATCAACAACTTTCACGGTTCAATCCTATTCTATCACACTGACTTTTTCTTGTAAATTCTCAACTATCACTCTGATGCCAATCACAGTCTGAAACATGTATAAGATATGTATTTTAGTCTGAATGCATCTCACCTTCATTCGCTTCTTCTATTTTCACTTCTTCTGCTACGCCACTTCCTGCTATATCTGCATCAACATAACCAAAACGAATTACTGCCTGTGGCCAGTTGAGACTGATTCTTGGTTTTTTTCCTTTCTCTGCACCTGCTTTTTCAATCAGATCAAGTAATTCTTCCAGAACTGTTTTTGTCAGATAACCTCCACGCCAATGAAAAGTCAGAATTCTTCCCTTCTTTGCCATCTGAAGTGCTCTTTTGTAAACTTCTTCCGGTTTTGTAAAAGACAGTTTCTTTTCTTTATAATAGAAATGATCTCCGTCCATACACTTCATAGCCGGAGCGATCAAAGGCTCATGATCCCGGAAAATTGATTTATCTTCCAGGTTGAAATAATCATAACGGATTTCTTCTCCGATCGTACAGTTTCTTGTAAGTGTATTATCAAATGTCGCATCTAAATGATAATATTTCCCATTAATTCGCACGATATTCCATGTATGACGGTATTTGATTCCCTTATCCGGATTATTTCCGCAAATAGCGATCATACACCAGACTCCAAGCTCGTCACACAGCACTTTTACCGCTTTTGCAATTCCTTCACAGACTCCGACACCCTGTCCCAACGGACCGATGATCTCATGAGAATAAGGTTTCTTCAATTTATCATATTTTACATTTTCGCAAATGAAATCATGAATGTATTTTTCTTTCTCTGATTCTGATAATTTCTGCGCCAGTCGTGCAAGTTTCTCTACTCTGGATTTCATTGCCTTCTGATGTTCTTTCACCTTCGCCCGGTCAAACAAATATTCCGGTAGAAACTGAATGTTCGGCGATTCCTGATAATAACGATACTTAAATCCCGTTGCCCAGAAAATCTCCGGATGATCCAGGCGCATCTGGAAGAATACATTATACAGTTCTTCTCCGCTCATACGCGGTACCTGAATCTCCTTCTCCATCTGCAAGATGCCCTGACAGATTGCATGATACGCCGCCTGCTGCATCTTATTCATCTTACTATAATAAAATGGTTCCATACTTATCCTCTCCGGTCAGCAGAAAATTCTTCTATCTGAACTTTTCGTTTTTTTCCTTTCTTTTCCCAGATCATCAGACTGATTTTGTATTGGAGTGAATCTCTTGATGCAATAAATGGTTCCTCACGAAATATATTTATCCGAAATCCCTGTTCTTCTAACTCTCGTTTCCGCTCTGATGCTCTCTTCTCAGTCTTACGATTCTGATTTTCTTCCTCATCTGTGAATTTTCTTCTCGGGTAATTTGCTGCTGCCATCTTCAGTTCTTCCATCAAAAGATCTGTGACTTCTGCATGACGCTTTTCCTGCAGCATCCCGGCAATCTTTTTTGCACTCCGCTTCCATGGATGTTTCTGATAAAACTTTAGACATCTCAGTAACTTTTTATCTTCTACTGTTGCCGCAAGCTCCTGCATCACTTGATGTGCTTCTGCTGACGGTACCCACGGATTTCCCCTTGGAACTACATATTGCTCTGAAACTGCCGGATAACAGCAATAATTCAGCGGCGGAAAGTCTGCCAGTACAGCTAGTTTCCGCTCCGTCTGATTACAGTATTTTGCTCCCAGATAATCCAGTTTATCCCGTACGATTGCAATCTTATATTCTATCTGACGCAGATATTCCGCACCTTTCACCCAGAAATGTCCGATTTCTCCATAGTCATATAAGTGTACTTCTTCACTTAAATCCTCAAAAAAAATCGTAACCACAGTCTCACCCTGATGAACTACAAGGACATAGGACTCCTCCGGTTCTTCTGTTACACTTAACTCCGCTTCTAGTTCACCTTCATAATCCTCTCTATATTGCCCTGTCATCCTTGCATTTTCAAAGACAAGAAAGCTCTCTACCGCATCGTTCATCAAATAAACCAGCCGCAGTTTTTCTTCTGTAAAAAGCAGTTCGAACTGTCCCTGTTCCAGCACTTCTCCTAGTTTCTGAAATGCTTCCGGCAATTGAATTTCACTCATTTTCCGCTCCCTCAGTGCATTCATCTTCCAAGCACTCACGAACCTTGTCTTCTTTCAAATCCTCACCGATCACGATCAGAATCTCCTGTCCTTCTTTGATTGGATTAACTGTCATCTTCTGTGTTGTCGCATTCAGCTCCATCCAGTCACCGGATTGATTCTTCATAAATCCTTTTACACGGAACACTCTTCCGATATCATTAAGATTTTTATTGTTTTCTTTTTCAGAATCATCTGTGCATCCACGTTTACCAAACAGCTTTTTCACAGCCGGAACCAGTTCTTCTTCTGTCCGATTCAGATTCATAAAATATAAGGTCTGGAATCCATCCTTTTCTGTACCTTCCGGTCTGCGAAACGACTCAATCTGATAGCTGCTGTTCTGAATCTGTGCAAAATCTTCCTCTGTCAGCATATCCCAGTCTTTTGCGATCACTTCTTTTTCAATTCTTCTGGTACATCCAATGCGTTCAAGAGAACGATTGACATGTGAAATAATTCTGTTTTCCTGTTCTTCACAAGCATTGTCCTTATCCAGCCTGCTCAGCACGATCACACCCGCATCCGCCGCCTCAGATCCCAGCAAATATTCCGCCTGATCTGACAGATTTTCTTCCAGTCCCGCATCTACGATTGTGATCACACTTCCGATTTCGTACCACCGATCCAGAGGTTCTTCTCTTAATCCATCAAAAAATTCATCCACGTCATAGATTCCCGACGGCTCCACGATTACTCTGTCATATCCACACATTGCCATAGAGATCAGCTTTGTCTTGAATCGTCTGCGGTGTGTCTCTTTATCACACCCTCCGGAAATCATTTCCAGTTCACATTTCTCTCCCTGCAGCTCCTGAAGAAGCATCATATCCACATTCACCGCACCGAAATCATTTTCCAGAATTCCAATATTCAGACCCTGACGAAGCAGGTAAGATGCATACTCTTTTATAAATGTTGTCTTTCCCGCTCCCAGAAAACCTGTAATCAAATCTATCTTTACCATGATTGTTCCTCTCATATCTGATATACTCGCACAATTTACTCTAACTATAATACCACAATCTTCTTGTATTTCAAGAATTCCTTACGGTACATTTACTGTTGAATCCACAGCCTGTTTTTCCTATAATAAACTTATCAACAACGAAGGTTAATTTTCATGAGATTTTCAACATTTTCATCTCATCAAAACACACTTTTTGAAGATAACGCTTACGAAACGGAGAATTTATTATGGAATTTCAGAAGATCAGTTCCCCTTCCCTGAGGGATCTGTTTATTGAACAATTAGAACATCTGATTCTTTCCGGCAAGCTACAGGTCGGAGAGAAACTTCCACCGGAACGCCAGCTTGCTGAAATGATGCAGGTCAGCCGTGCGGTTGTCAACAGCGGGATCAGTGAGCTGGAAAAGAAAGGATTTCTTACCGTAAAACCCCGCAGTGGAACTTATGTAGCAGATTTCCGAAGAAAAGGAACTTTGGATACATTGATCGCGATCATGAATTACAACGGCGGACGCATGCGTGATCAGGAGATTCGTTCCATCTTCGAAGTCCGCATTGCGCTTGATACACTTGCTGCACAGCTCGCCATCGACACGATCAGCGACAAAAACATCCAGCGCCTCCTCGAATTCGTTAATCAGATCCGTGATGCACAGGATGTCACCACTGCCATTGAAGCTGCTTACGAATTCCAACACGAGTTTGCCCTGATTTCCGGAAATACATTGATTCCACTTATTTTCCAGTCTTTCCGAGCACCGATTTTTAATATGTGGGAACGTTATTGTGAACTCTATGGGATAGAAGAATTATATCGAAGCAATTATAAGACCTGGACCTATATCCGCGACCGAGACACCCAAGGCGCCGTCACCTGGATCCGAACCTCCATGCAGGACTGCATCAACGGAGAACATCAGATATACTATGAATTGTAAATTTGTATTTAGACGTTTGAATTCTGAGTAATGAAGCAAAAACTTTTGTTGGATGAGGGCGTGATGTGGACTGAACCTGAGTCTATCTTCTCGTTTACGTGCATCAAATCAAAACTTGTATGAAGTCTTTCAGATTCGTCCCGTTGAGCAAACAAATCTGTTTGGAATAACGAAGCAAGGATGGTGCTATATTGTTGAGGACACATGTAAGGCAGGAGCGTTCCGAATACACCTTGTTCAGTATGTTAGTAAGAGCCAGACAGGCACCACTCACGGTAACTGTTCTGGCTCTTACGTTACATACTTTCAAGGGGATGAGGTAGAGCGGGCCGGTGTCCGATGCAATATAGCATCATTCTTGCGGCCTTATTCACCACCAAATCCTTTGCTTCAATATGGAGAATCAGACAGACAAATACAAATTTAAACTTCAGCTCTCGCCATTGCTTCCTTATAATCCTTCTGATCTGTAAAGATCTCATTCTTATAAGGATTCTTCTTCTGCTGTTTTGCTCTCTTAATAATTGCAGCCAGACAGATCACATTCGCTGCAAGTGCAATTACCGCGATCACACCCTGCATGGTTGGATTAGCACTTGTCGGTCTTACTGCTGCATCCATGAATCCGTCAGAATACAGAGCCGGAATTACTGAGAAACGGCTTGCATCCTGGAATAATGGGAATACCTGAGCAAACATACACCACAGTGCCAGTGTATTCGCGCGGTTCTGGATCCAGCCACCCTTGTTCCAGAACATATTTGCAAATGTCGGAGCAAGAAGTAATGCAACACCACAGTAGAATGCATGTGTTGTCAGGTTATTGTATGTGTACTCAAAATTCCACAGATCATATGCAATAATGAAGCACCATGTCATATCCGGCCAAAGCATATCATCATGTTTCTTGGATGTGTAGATTCCCCACCATCCTGTCATACAGAAGATATTCAGGATTCCGGCAATTCCGTTCACCCAGTTCCACCATCCTCCGTAGAGCCATACATTTTCTGAAGACAGCCACCAGCGGTCACCGAATTCTTTCATTGCCATGAATCCACGGATACCTGATTCAAAATCACTTACTACTGCAATCAGAATATTGATTGCAACGATTGCAAACGGGAATACTTTGAACCATTCTGTCTTACCAATTCCCCATTTGTATTTCAGCATCATAAAACCAATACACCCTGCTGTTGCAGCATACAATTTTGCATAATGGAACCAGCTTGTCATATGTACATAAGTATCGTTATTCAGTGCCCATTCTGCACCATTTGCTGCACAGATATAGATTGCGATGAAATACACTGTAAGTATAGCCGGAATAGCTCCAAAACAGATTAGTCCACCGATTTTTGTACGTCTTGCGAATTCATTTGCAAGAACAAGTCCGGCAAACACCAGTACCCACCCTAACAGCTGCCAGCCGGCACCATCGCCATAAATTTGGAATAACATAATTATCCCCCTCCTTCTTTTAATTGGTTATACCAACCTATTGTTATCTTTTTAACATTATACTCTTCTTATTATTATGCGTCAATAAATGCACCTGTTTCTCCTATTTTTCAGCACTTTATAATAAAATATCTCTCCATATTTTTGTATTTTTACAATAGATTTGCACTTTGGCATCTGGTATGACTACAGCCACATCATTTTCTTTCTGACGATTCAGAAAATTCATTTAAGCATTCTTATTTTTGAGTTATCTAACAATTCAATATTCATTTTATTCTGTTTTATGCGTACTTTTCTTGATTTTTTTCATGTTTTTGCAAGAATACATATATATTTCTTGCAAATTCTATCTCAACTGTTTATAATTACATTAACATGCATTATCAAGACACTAGAAAACGTATATGTATTGTGAGGACGAAAACTATGAATTCAAATGATATATTAATTGCAAACACTGACGATCTGCGCAGTGAAATGGACTATTTAGAGAAAACTCTTTTGAAAGGACACCGCATCGACCCGAATCTTTATGAAGAATATGATGTAAAGCGCGGACTTCGTGATTCGACTGGACGAGGAGTTCTTACCGGACTGACTGAAGTATCCGATGTCTGTGGTTTCGATGTTATAAATGGACGTAAGATTCCTGCCGAAGGTGGACTTTACTATCAGGGAATCAACGTAAAAGATCTTGTAAACGGTTTACAGGGCAAACGATTTGGATTTGAGGAGACAACTTTCCTTCTACTCTTTGGACGTCTTCCAAAAGAAGATGAACTGGAACATTTCCTGAACGTTTTATTTGAACTTGAAGATTTAACCGGACGTTTTGTTCGTGACGTTGTCATGAAAGCCTCAAGCCCTAACATCATGAACTCACTTCAGCGCTGTGTTCTTACTTTATATACATATGATGAGAACCCGGAAGACATTTCCGTAGAGAATGCACTGCGCCAGTCTCTTGAACTGATTGCAAAGCTCCTCTGATCGCAGTATATTCTTATCATGCATACAGACATTTCCGTAAAGATGAGACTCTTCTGATCCGTAATCCAGAGAAAGGCCGTTCTCTTGCAGAGAATATTCTGTATATGCTTCGTCCAGACGGACAATATACAGAACTCGAGGCTAAAGTACTTGATGTTGCACTGATTCTTCATGCAGAGCATGGTGGTGGTAACAACTCTACTTTCACTACTCACGTTGTTACTTCTTCAGGAACAGATACTTATTCTGCAATCGCTGCTTCCATCGGTTCTCTAAAAGGACCACGCCATGGTGGTGCGAACTTGAAAGCACAGGGGATGTTCGATAATATTAAGAAGTCTGTCAAAGACTGGACTAACGAAGATGAGATTCGTGAGTATCTCCGCCTGATCCTTGATAAAAAAGCCTTTGATAAGACCGGACTGATCTATGGAATGGGACATGCCGTCTATACGATTTCCGATCCAAGAGAAAAAATCCTGAAGAGTTATGCGCAAAAGCTTGCTTCCGAAAAGGGTCTTGATGAAGAATTTGCTCTTTATGACCGTGTAGAACGAATCGCCGGAGAAGAGATCATGACACACAGAAAGATGCTGAAACCGGTTTGTGCAAATGTTGACTTCTACAGCGGATTTGTTTATACAATGCTGAATATTCCGGAAGAGCTTTTCACGCCGATCTTCGCGATTGCACGTATCACAGGATGGAGTGCACATCGTCTGGAAGAACTGTTAAATGCCGGTAAGATCATCCGTCCGGCATACAAATATGTTGGGCAGCATACAGAATTCCATGACCGTGATGACAGAAATTAATTATTTAATACCCGATTATTATTCTAAGTTCACCTGCATCGCCGACCGCTGTCCGATCACCTGCTGCCAGGAATGGAAGATTGGCGTCGATGCAGATACGAACCGTAAATGGAAGAAACTCCAGGCTCCGGAAACCGTACCTGAACAAAAGAAAAATTTAAGCGCTTATACGATTAAAAAGATGGACAGCGTGTGATAGGCTTGGACAGTGATCATCGCTGTCCATTCCTTAACTCTGAGAAGCTCTGCCGCCTTGTTGTTGCTTACGGCGACAAAGTCCTATCAGAAACATGCACTACATTTCCACGAGAGGAGCATCGATTTCCGACACATACTGAGAAGATGCTGATGCCTTGCTGCCCTGCAGTAATTGACCTGTGGAACAAACAGAAGTCTCTGCATTTCCCAAATGTATCAGACACTTTGTCCGATACTGGCGATACAGATACTTCTGTCCTTTTCCTCTTGCGTGAAAAACTACTCATTCTTTTAGATGATTCTTCCAGAACAATTGAAGAGGAACTTTTGGAAAGCTTCTATATTCTTCAGGAATTATACCAGCATCAGCCGCTGACAAAAGAACTGTTGGAAGATTATTTTTCTGACAGCACAGTAAAAGAGCTTGGAAATGCAATTGCAGAGGTTGAACTTCCACCTCTGGATCTGATCAACGAATGTAACGAACTGTTACAAGATCTTTCCGTGAACTATCAAAAAGAAGGACTCTATCAGGATACGCTGAATCCAATTCTTGCTTTGGCGGAAGAAATATCGGAAGCCCTTTCGGACAGTACTGGAAATCCTGATGATACTAAAGCTTACGAATCCACTTTACTGGAACAATGGGAACAATTCACACAATACTTGAGCCCTTACGAACCACTGCTTCGCAATTTCCTGCGCAACGAGATTTTCTCCGATCTTCTGCTTCCTGACAGTGATCTTGAAAATGTACTTGTGCAGATGCAGTGGATTGCTCTTGAATACGCAGCGTTCCGCCACAGCATTTTCTTAAGATGGTTACTGGACGGCGCAGATACAAATTTGTCCAAGATTTCTTATGAAACTTTAAGACAATATCTCGTGATCATCACTCGAATGACTGGATATGAAACAGCTGATATTTATGAATATCTGGAAAATAGTTTTGAATCACTCCTCTGGGACTGGGGCTATTTTGCATTAATCATCGGAAAATAAAATAGAAAACGGATGGTGTAGCAAGGCAAGGCTTTCTTGTCTTTTACATCATCCGTCTTTTTGTTTTGAAAATATTTCCGACTATCTCATACAAATGTACACAACATACACTGCATAAAGGAGCAACATGATAATACCTTCTTTTCTATTAAGTTCCTTTTTCGTCCACGCCATGATCCATCCGAGAACACTGAACACGATCAGCACTGCAATATCAATGATATTTTCTGTCAAAAATGCAACCGGTGAAATTGCTGCCGCGATACCAAGCACCATGAGAATATTAAAGATATTGGAACCGATCACATTTCCAAGTGCCATATCCACCTCGCCTTTTCTTGCTGCTACAATCGATGTAACCAGCTCCGGAAGGCTTGTTCCAAATGCAACTACAGTAAGACCGATCAGAGTCTGACTGATTCCAATTGCCGCCGCAACTGTACAGGCACCGTCTACTACCCAATCACTTCCGACCGCAATCGCTACTGCACCGAGAATAATGTAAATCACACTCTTTCCCATAGACATTTCCTGAATCTCCTCTGCTTCCAGAAGATACTCTTCCTCTTCCACTCCAGGCTCCACATTTTTCTCACGAGATGCCTGTGCTGAGCGGATCATGTAGAGGATAAACGACAGGAATAAGATAATAAATACAACTCCATCTATATGTCCCAGTGACATCCCGGCTGCACCAAGAATCAGAAGCAATATCGCACACAGAATAGAGATTGGGAAATCAATCTTTAACGTATTAATCTGAACTGCCACGGAAGTAAAAAGCGTACAGGCTCCGACTACAACCATGAGATTGAAAATATTAGATCCTACCGCATTACTGACTGCAAGTGCATTGTTTCCCGTAACTGCTGCCGTCACACTGACCGCAGTCTCCGGAAGGCTCGTCCCCATCGCCACAATCGTCATTCCGATGATCAGTGACGGAACATGATACCGTCTTGCGATACTGCTACACCCCTCAACAAATGCATCTGCACCTTTTACAAGAAACACAAATCCAATAATTAAAAGTACCACTGCAAATGGCACACTTTGAAACAAATCACTCATCTTTTATTTCCTTTCTTTTATGTCATATCTGATCAATTTTATGCTAATCCAGACAGATGCTGAATCAATATTCTTATCCCTAAAAGCACCAGGATGATTCCACCAATCAGTTCTGCCTTATGTTTATATTTCCCACCGAAATAATTTCCAATCACTACACCAGCAATAGAAATAATCATTGTCGTAATTCCGATGATCGTAATTGCCTCAAGAATCGGTGTGTCCAAAAATGCAAATGTAATCCCAACTGCCAGCGCATCGATACTCGTCGCAACGGCAAGTACAAACATATTTCTATGATCCAACGGCTGATCTTTTACTTCAACAATATCTTCTTCGTTCCATTCTTTTACTGCCTCCAGAATCATTTTCCCACCGATAAAGCCAAGCAGAATAAATGCGATCCAGTGATCAATACTTGTAATATACTTTTGGAACTGAATTCCAAGAATCCACCCCACAAGCGGCATTAATGCCTGAAACCCTCCAAAATACAATCCGATCACCACCGCCTGTTTTTTATTCAGCTTCTTCATTCCAAGGCCCTTACAGACGGACACTGCGAATGCATCCATCGCAAGCCCGACTCCCATCAGAAGTAACTCAATAAATAGTACCATGATTTTTCCTCTTTTCTTTTTTCTTCTGTATCTGTTCCGCTACAATTGCAGTGCGCATCCCTAGCGGAGCGTTTTTATATATTAGGAAAGAACTTTCCTAAATATATAAAAACAAAGAGACTCACGTATGTTCTATGATAAAAGAACCGCTACTTGATATAACAAGCTTATCCTCTTATTTAAAACATACATGAGTCTCATTCTTTAAGATTTGCCAGGTGATCTTTTAAAACTCATTCTCACCGGTATGTTGACAAATCACATTTTCATGCGAACTACTCCCTCACGGAATATATTCAATTCATCTTTCGGCTCGGTTCGTCTCATGAACAACCACCTTATTGATACATCGTTTTTTACTATAACGAATGAATTCTGTTTTGTCAATAAATTTTATCATTTATTCCAAGACATTTCGTTACTGTGTTACTGTTCACAGTAACAGCTTTCCCCATTAGAAAAGCAACATTCCGATTCCTCTTGTGATGATCGCAACGATCCATGCGATCAAGCACTGCCAGAACACCATTCCGACAGCCCATTTTGCACCAAGCTCGCGCTTTACGGATGCAACTGCTGCAACACATGGTGTGTAGAGCAGACTGAATACAAGCAGGACACCGGCTGACAGAGGAGTCAGTACAGAAGCAATTCCTCCACCAAACAATACCTCAAGTGTTGATACTACACTTTCTTTCGCCATAAATCCACTGATCAGTGCTGTACAGATTCTCCAGTCTCCCAGTCCAAGCGGACGAAGGATTGGAACAAGTGCACCTGCAATCATGGCAAGAATACTATCTGCTGAATCCTCCACAAGGTTCAGATGCAAGTCGAAACTCTGCAAGAACCATACGACGATCGTTGCCATAAGAATGACGGTAAATGCTTTCTGCAAGAAGTCTTTCGCCTTCTCCCAAAGGAGCTGTGCCACATTCTTCGCCCCCGGAAGACGATAATTCGGAAGTTCCATAACAAATGGTACCGGTTCTCCTTTAAACAACGTTCCTCGATAAAAGAATGCGATTAAAATTCCAACTACAATTCCAAGCACGTACAGACCTGACATAATCAGTCCACCGTTACCCGGGAAAAATGTACTTACAAAGAATGCATAAATCGGAAGTTTCGCAGTACAGCTCATGAACGGTGTCAGAAGGATCGTCATCTTACGGTCTCTTTCACTGGTCAATGTTCTTGTTGCCATAACTGCCGGAACCGTACATCCGAATCCAATCAACATCGGCACAATGCTTCGACCGGAAAGACCAATCTTACGAAGCAGTTTATCCATCACAAATGCAACACGTGCAATATAACCGCTATCTTCCATCATAGAGAGGAAGAAGAACAAAGTAACGATAATCGGAAGAAAACTAAGCACGCTTCCTACTCCTGTAAAGATTCCGTCGATCACAAGACTTCGAATCGCATCATTTACATTGAGTGCAATCAGTCCTGCCTCAGCCATTCTTGACAACTGATCAATTCCCATTTCCAGAATTCCTTGCAGAAATGCACCGATTACATTAAATGTCAGATAAAATACAAGCACCATGATTCCGATAAAACATGGGATCGCTGTATATTTTCCTGTCAAGATTTTGTCTATCTTCTCACTTCTGACACGCTCTTTACTCTCTTTCGGTTTCACAACCGTCTGCTCACAGAGACGTTCAATAAAGTCAAAACGCATATCTGCGATTGCCGCACTTCTGTCAACTTCTCGTTCTGTCTCCATCTGCTGCACGATATGTTCCAGCATATCCAACTCATTCTGATCAAGCTTTAACTGCTCCAAAATCAGCGGATCGCCCTCGATTGCCTTCGTCGCAGCAAAACGCACCGGAATCTTCGCTTCCTCCGCATGATCTTCAATCAGATGGATCACCGCATGAATACATCTGTGAACCGCACCGTCATGATCACTTTTATCACAGAAATCCTGACGCAGCGGACGTTCCTGGTATTTCGCCACATGAAGTGCATGACGTATTACTTCGTCCACACCTTCATTCTTCGCCGCTGAAATCGGAATAACCGGAACTCCAAGCAGTGCCTCCATTGTATTCACATCGATAGAGCCATGATTTCCAATCACCTCATCCATCATATTCAGCGCAACAACCATTGGAATATCCATCTCAAGCAACTGCATTGTCAGGTAAAGATTTCGCTCAATATTCGTTGCATCCACAATGTTGATAATTGCTTTCGGATGTTCATCCAGCACAAAATTTCTTGAAACAATCTCCTCACTGCTGTATGGAGACATTGAATATATTCCCGGAAGGTCTGTCACATTCGTATTCGGATAACCTTTGATCGTTCCATCCTTACGGTCTACTGTTACTCCCGGGAAGTTTCCAACATGCTGATTTGCTCCTGTGAGCTGATTAAACAGCGTTGTCTTTCCGCAGTTCTGATTTCCTACCAGGGCATAAGTAAGCACTGTTCCCTCCGGTAATGGATTCGCATCTTCTTCGGAATGATACTTTCCTTCTTCTCCAAATCCCGGGTGATCTACTGGTTTCAAACGTTCTCCACGGGAATGGCTGTTTGTTCTCTCGCTAATTTCCTCAACTTCAATCTGTTCTGCCTCTGCAAGACGAAGCGTCAGCTCATATCCATGCACCTGCAATTCCATCGGGTCTCCCATCGGCGCGAACTTCACTACCGTAACTTCCGCACCCGGAATCATACCCATATCCAAAAAATGCTGTCGTAACGCACCGGAAGCTCCAACCGTTCGAATTACAGCACTCTTTCCAATCGCTAATTCTTTTAATGTCATTTTTTTATCATCCTCTTTAGTTTATTGCGATTTTTTATCAATTAGTTTTACAAAACTAGCTTATTCCAGGATATTGAATTTGTCAATAATTATCATTTACAAAATACGCACATAAAAAAGAAATGCTTTCTTCCCTCTTGTATTTTGGGAAATAAAGCATTTCTTTTTTACTATATCATGGCCTCTCGTTTTTTCAACGGTGCATAGACGATTCTTCTAACAAAAATAAAGCAAATCACTTGCAGGATGATCGTAAT
Organism: Ruminococcus sp. OM04-4AA; assembly: GCF_003462585.1. Taxonomy (NCBI): domain Bacteria; kingdom Bacillati; phylum Bacillota; class Clostridia; order Eubacteriales; family Oscillospiraceae; genus Ruminococcus; species Ruminococcus sp. OM04-4AA. The sequence continues at coordinate 15,208 of NZ_QTZH01000039.1, forward strand.
GATCCAGGATGCAGGATAGGAAATGAACAAAATCTTCAATGATCTGAATCTTGGAAATATTCCAAAGATCCAGACGATTCTCGTTCCGACTGTTCCGATTACGGAAAGTATCATCGGCACAATTGATTTTCCCATTCCACGAAGAGATCCCGGGAACAGATCCATCCATCCGCACAAAAAATAAGTAACTGTTGTATATAGAAGAATCTCCATACCACAGCTGATAACCTGAGGATCATCAGTATAAATCTTCAAAAGCTCCGGTCCAAAGAGATACGCACCTCCACCAAGAATTAATGCAATCGTTGTGGAAAGAATCAGGCAGTCAACTAAGACTCTGTCCATTCGTTTCCATTTTCCGACTCCGTAATTCTGGCTTGTAAAACTCATACATGCCTGTGTCACTGCATTGATCGATGCATATAAAAATCCAAAAATGTTATTCGCTGCCGTATATCCTGCCATCGCCACGGATCCGAAAGAATTGACCGATGACTGCAGAAGTACATTTGAAAAATTGATCACAGTACTCTGAATTCCTGCCGGAATTCCAACCTGAAAGATCTGTCCTAAATATACTTTTTTTATCATTAGCTTCGAGAAGCGAAGCTGATAACTGCTGTCTGATTTATACAGGCAACGCAATACCAATACACACGATACAAACTGTGCTGTTACCGTTGCAATTGCAACGCCCGCTACTCCTAAATGAAAAGCAATTACAAGTAAAAGATTTAAACATGCGTTAATCACACCTGCTACGATCAAAAACAAAAGTGGTCGTTTCGTATCTCCAACCGCTCTTAAGATTGCCGCTCCGTAATTATATAACATAAAAAACGGCATTCCCAGGAAATAGATCTTCATATATAGTGTCGAAAGATTGATCACATTATCTGGTGTTCCCATCAACTCAAGTGCTCCTCTGGAAAAGAACAATCCAACTAATGCCATCACAACTCCGCTTATAATCGCAAATGTAATCGCTGTGTGCACCGTCTCCGACATCTCTTTCTCGCGCCCTGCCGCATAGAACCTGGCTGCAAGCACATTTGCTCCAAGAGATATTCCTATAAATAGGTTCGTAAATACATTGATCAGTGCTGTGGTTGATCCGACTGCTGCCAGTGACTCACTTCCACTGAATCTTCCTACCACAACAATATCCACTGCGTTAAATGCAAGCTGCAGAATTCCAGATATCATCAGCGGAATTGAAAAAGAAATCAGCTTATTCATGATCGAGCCATTGCACATATCAATTTCAAATCTGTTTTTCTTCTTTTCTGAATGCATAACTTTTCCTCATTCTATAAATTATTGTAACTGTTCAAACACTCTCTTAATGCTGTCATAATGAAGGAAGATTCCCTCCTTGGCAAAGTTTTCAATCTCCTCCTTAGTTGCGAACATATATCCATCTGTTTCTTCTGTCTGAAGTTTCAGATCATTCTCATCAATATCAAGCACAAAGCGATATACATCAACAAAATAATTATCACCCTCGCCCGGATTTTCTCGCTTATAAGTAAATACATATCCGCCTTCTGCATTAGAAATATCTAATCCTGTCTCTTCTCTCACTTCACGGCATACCGCTTCCTCAGAAGACTCTCCTGCCTGCGCTGCACCGCCGGATACTTCCCACCACCCCGGTGCCCACGCTTTTGTCATTACACGTTTCGTGATCAGATATGTTCCATCCGGTCTTGCCACAACTCCAAGCACTGTCAGATGGTATTCCCCATCCTTTAAGCACCAGTCATTTCGCTTCATTGTTCTTCCGGTCGGACGTTTCTCTGCATCATAAATATCCCAATATTCCATGATATTTTCTCCTCGTCTTATCTATCTCATGTTTTTCATTTTCCGTAACTGTTCAGAGCCAACCTCCAAAATGCTACGCATTTCGTCGGTGTGGCGTATCCGCCAAATAAAATTTCAAAAACAGCCTTAAAAATGCAAGCATTTCATATCTGCTTTTGAAATTTTGCTTGGCTCTGAACAGTTACCATTTTCCTTTCTTATCATACATTTTTAGAAAAAAGCTGTAAAGTCTTTGGCAAATATTTTCCATTAGACTTTACAGCTTTCACTATCATTCGTTATTTACTTCTATCTCAGATAATATGTCATTTCATGCCATTCTTCTCCACCCCAGACAGAATCTGACATTCCCAGATCTACAAACCCAAATCTTTTATACATCTCTACTTTTTCATCCAGGCAGGTAAGAACAATTTCTTTTCTTCCCTTTTCTTCTTCTCTTTGCAGATAACATCTTACAATCTCTCGTGCCAGACCTTGTCCTCGATACTCCGGTAATACATCTAAGCCAAGGATCATAACTTTCTTTCCTTTTGGATTATTCAAAGATGCATCTGTAAAAAATTCATCTCGGAATTTTTCCTCGTCCGTTGCAATTCCATTCAAAAATCCCGCTAACTTTCCAGTTGTTTTATCTACCGCAACTAAAAACAATTCTGGAGTCACACCGATTCGCTCCTTCATGTGTTTCTCAGAACATGCTTCATTTGGCGGGAAACAAATTTTCTCAATCAAGACTGCCTGATCTGCCTCTTCCTGTCTAATATCCCTAAATTCAAATCTTTCTAAAATCCTACTGTTCCCTTTCATCTGTTCTTGCATTTTCTAATCTCCTTCTTCATCAACTTTTGTAATAACATATTTGTAATTTCACACTGTCACCGTAAGCACTGCTCCTACAGATGCTACCAACGACGCTGCTACTGCTAATATCTGGAACGGCAAACTACCAAGTCTTCCACAGATCAGGCTAGTTCCCGCACGTCTTCTGGAACGATTGTATGCAACAATCACTCCTACTCCGGTCAGAACCTGGACCACACTTGCCATTCTTGTAAATCCTACAAAGCTCTGCACTCCCACAAGTGCGATCACAAGACAAGGTACTGTAGCTGCAAGCCAGCTGATCTTTTCGCCCCATTTCGTCTGTTCATTCACAATATCTCGAAGATTCAGTGTATTCGCCCAGAAAGATGTTGCAAGAGCCAGCAAGGAAAATACATATCCGATAATGCTGACCCATCCGCCAAGATGGCCGGAAAGATCCACCAGTGCTCCATTCTCTGTCACATTAGAACATCCCAGAAGCGTCATAAATGTGATTAAAAGAATCAGTCCCATATTCAAGCCCGTGCCGGCTGCAATCGCTCTGCGAATGCCTTTTTCGTCTCCTTCTAAACCTTTCACAACCTGTGGCACAGACATAACAGCAGATAATGAAAATGCAATCATGCTATAAAGTGCCAGCATATTGTTATTCGAATAGAACTTTGTCGAAAGCTCTGTTGTCTCTGAAAGCATCGTTGCTACAAAAAGGATCCCTATGACTCCAAACATGGAAATCACTGCAATTTTCTCACAAATTCCAACCAGTTTCATTCCGATATAGACCACACTTGCTGCCAATACATAAAAGAACAGCATTCCGACCACTGACGGAAGGTGAAACCATGCAGAAAATACAGCTGCCGCACCGGTAATAAATCCACTCACATTCACTACAACCGAAAAGCCAAGCAGCCCAAACGCCAGCCATGTACATGCCATCTTCAGCTTTCCCACAAACAGCTCATTTTCAAAGCATTTGATAAACTGCGCGCCATTGTTATTCAAAGACAGTTCCGCAATCATAAAATGCAGTAAAAGATTCATGCAATAAGCCACTGCTGCAATCCAGATAATATCATGCCAGTTATTCCTGGATGCAAGGAATGGGACCGAAAGAATTCCAGATCCCACGCCGTGTCCTATGATAATACTCGTCGACTCCAAAAAAGTCAGCTTTGATTCCCCATGTACTTTCGCCATACCTACGCCTCTCCAGTAATACCAATTTGTTGTTTACCACTTATGATGACGGAAAACAATCTCAAATCTAATATGATAACTCTTTCTATTATACCTCATTATAGCTTATAATTAAACCCACTTTTAAAGAGCTTTTTCCCAGGCATTTTATATTCTCCAGAAACTATGCAGTTAATCATGTTTTATGTTATACTCTTAATAGAAATAGCTATTAAATCTAAACGAAAAACAGAGGTAACTATCATGGAATTCAAAAGCATTTTAATAAAGGACACAACTGTAGAAGAAAGAAAACAGATTGTAAAAGAATCTTTAGGCAACATCTCTGCAAGCTGCGACGGTTGCATGGCAAGACTTTCAGAAATGTACGATGAGTATATCGAAGGTAAAAAAGAGATCCGTGACATTAATATGGAATTTAATGGACACTATTTACGTGGAGACATGGACAAGGGTGAAAGAAGAAGCTGTCCGATGTAAAGTAAATCTACTCCCCTTTTAACCTTCACTCAAGACCTACTGATAGAATGGAGGTGTTTGTATGAAATTTAAGAAAAGAATCGCATTTTTCACAGCAATTATGATGGCACTATTGACTGTCGGATGTGGTAGCAAATCAATGTCAGCATCCGAGGACAGTGCAACCATGGAATCAGTCTACGGTACAGATTATTCAGAAAACGAATACTGCGAAGAACCTGCAGAAACAGCCGATGCAGGAGTCACTTCCGGAAATGGACTGGAAGCTCAGGTAGAAAACGGACGAAAACTGATCCGAACGGTTTCTCTTTCTTTGCAGACAAAAGAATTTGATTCTGTACTCAATAGCCTAAAAACAAAAACTACTGAACTAGGTGGCTATGTCGAGAATTCTTCTATCAGCGGCAATAGTTATTCTTATACAACAACCCGATATGCAAGCTACACCATACGAATTCCGGCAGACAAGTTAAATGAGTTTGTGGATATCGTTGGTGAACTTGGAAATGTAACACAGGAAAATGAATCCGTGGAAGATGTGACACTTCAGTATGTAGATGTCGAAAGTCATAAAAAAGCTTTAGAAACGGAACAGGCACGTTTGATGGAGCTGCTTTCTACAGCAGAAAATATGGAAGACCTCTTAGCCATTGAAAGTAAATTATCCGATATCCGATATGAAATAGAAAGCTACGAAAGTCAACTTAGACTTCTGGACAATCAGATTGATTACAGCACAGTACATGTGGAGATATTTGAAGTCGAACGTATGACAGACGCGGGTGAGAAAGGCTTCTTTGAAGAAATCAAAGAACGATTCGGAGACAACCTGTATAAAGTAGGTCACGGTTTCAGGAATCTCATCATTGGAATTCTTGGTGCATTACCGATCCTTATCGTATGTGCAGCAGTTATAGCTGTTATCGTAGTTATAATTAAGAAAAGCCTCAAAAAAATAACACTCAAAAAACAGAAAAAAGCAAAAGAAAACGATTATGAAGAAAACTTCAAATAGCGTCTCTCCTTCGTTTCTCTCGTAAAGCAAAGCACTCAAAAGCGGAAAACCTCTGAATCTAATGAGATTTTCCGCTTTTTGTTTTTCTCTTATTCTCTATTCTTTTTTATATTTTTTCCCATAGCAGCAATTTCCTCTGCTGTATATTCTTCCACTACTGTCTTTGTCACTTGTTTTATATTTTTTTCCTTCAGACGAAGATATACAAATTCCCTGAAAATAGTGTACAGAACCGAAACTAATGGAATGAAAATAAGCATTCCTACGATTCCCATAAGATTGCCACCGATCGTAACAGCAGCAAGCACCCAGATTGATGGAAGTCCAACTGATCCACCAACCACATGCGGATAAATCAGATTGCCTTCAATCTGCTGAAGAATCAAAAATACAATAATAAATAAAATTGCTTGCTTAGGACTTATCATAAAAATCAAAAAGCAACCCACTGCACATCCGATAAAAGCTCCAAAGATCGGAATCAATGCAGTAAATGCAATTAAAGTTCCGATCAAAAGTGCATATGGCATTTTTAAAATACTGAGTGTAACGACAAACATACTTCCGAGAATCACAGCTTCTACACACTGCCCCGTAAGAAAATTTGCAAATGTCTGATAGGTCAGAGAACAAATTTTCAGGAATGCCTCTGCTTTTTGTTTCGGAATAAATGCAAAAAATACTTTTCTTATCTGTACATGCAATTTTTCTTTCTGAAAAAGAATGTAGCATGCAAAAGAAAATGCAATGAAAAATGTAGCAAATCCACTGACGATAGAGCCCACTGCCGACATTGTCGTATTCATCATATTTCCTGCTCCGCTGCCAAGAATACTGATTCCCCATTTAATGGCCTGATCTTGATTAAACTGAACCTGATTTACAAGCTTCATAATTTCTTGATTATTGTGTGAAAAATCTCGAATCCAGTTTTGCATCTGTGGAACAAAATTCGCAATACTTATCATCAAACTTCCCATTGTCCGAGTAAGCTGTGGAATCACACCAAACATTACTAGTGCGATCACACCAACCGCCAATATAATTGTGAAAAGAAGACTGATCGGTCTTGCTAACTTTTTTCCCACCTTATTTTCATCTTTTGTCTTACCGAAAATTTTCTTTTCTAAAAAGCTCATTGGCACATTGATTACAAAAGCAATTGCGCCACCAAGTACAAATGGAAACAGAATTCCCCCTATCGTTTTCAGTACATCGATCACTACTTCAAATTTCCACAATGCAACTACAAGAAGCACTGTAAAAATAATCAGTTCTCGAATTTTCTTCATAGATAACTTACTCAAATCCATTATCGTTCTCCTAATTTCTTAAAATCAGCCAACTATACTTTTATGCAACAAGATATTTTTCATCATATACTTAAAATAATATTGATGTCAAGACGCTTTATCAATTCAGCTTGGCATTGTATCATTCTTGTGATAATGTTATTTATGAACGTTATGCAACGAATAACTATCAGATATTGAAAATAAAACCTAAAAAATCGAAATAACGAAATTTATACGAAAAGAGAAATAAGAAAATGGCACAAAAACAAAACAAATTGACTCAAACTGGTATTGTAGCACTTCTTGCTTGTGTATGCTGTATCCTGTGGGGAAGTGCAATCCCGGTGATTAAGACAGGGTATCACCTTCTGCAGGTAGATTCTTCAGACACTGCAAGTCAGATTGTCTTTGCTGGAATCCGATTTACACTAGCTGGAATTCTGGTTTTAATTTTTGCATCAATTAAGGAAAAGAAATTAATGCTTCCTGATCGGGAACTTTTTAAATATGCGGTTCCCGTATGTCTCGCTCAGACAGTAGGACAATATTTCTTCTTTTATATAGGCGTTGCACACACTTCAGGAGTGAAGGGTGGAATCATTACCGGACTTGGAAATTTTATCGCAATTCTGTTGTCTTGTCTGGTCTTTCGAAATGAACGAATGACAAGCAGAAAAATTGCAGGATGTATTCTTGGATTTGCAGGCGTTGTAGTAATCAATCTGATGGGAAATTCTCTGGATATGGGTTTTCAGTTGATTGGAGAAGGGTTTATCCTGATTGCACAGTTGTCTTATGGAATATCCACTGTGCTGATTAATCTTTTTTCTAAAAAAGTATCACCGGTCGTATTAAGCGGAACCCAGTTCACGATGGGCGGAATTGTTCTGACTTTAATTGGACTTGGAATGGGCGGACGCCTGGGAAATGTAACTGCCGGTGGTTTGGCAATTATATTTTACCTTGCGCTGGTTTCGGCAGTGGCATATACGCTCTGGTCTATACTACTTGCATGGAATGATGTTTCCAAGGTTGCGATTTTCGGATTTGTGAATCCACTTTGCAGCGTGATCTTATCAGCACTGATACTCGGAGAGGTAAAACAGGCATTTAATGTAGGGAGTCTGATGGCGTTAGTTTTAGTATGCGCAGGGATTTATATTGTTAATCATAAAAAAAACTAACATGAGAAGGATGTCAGACAATCAAAAATACTTTAATCAGGAAATTTTTTAGAAAAATATATATTATTAGAAAGGAACTACTCTCATGACAAAACGACTTATAGACACAACAGCTACTGAATTATCTTCTTATAGCAAATCAGAGTTGTTGACTTCTATTGCAGATAGCGAAGGAAGAACACTTGCTGCGGAAACAATCGGAACCGTAACACCAATGTTAGTGAACATTACAAATGCAGAATTTGTAACCTCACTTGGAGCAGACTTGATCATGTTAAATATTTTCGATGTCAATCAGCCTGTAATCCAGGGATTGCCACATGTATCACCGGAAGATACTATTCGTGAAGTAAAACGTCTTACCGGAAGAATGGTTGCGATAAATCTAGAACCGGCTACAATTAAAAACAATGACGAGGAGTCTGTCTGGAATCTGACAACCGGCCGCCAGGCAACTGTAGAAAATGCAAGGAAAGCCGCAGATATGGGAGTAGACATGATTGTTCTGACAGGTAATCCTGGAGTAGGGGTTGACAATGAAGCGATCATGCAGGCTCTTTCTAAATTGAAAGACGCTGTTGGTGACCGAGTCATCCTTACAGCCGGGAAAATGCATGCATCTGGAATCATTTCAGAAGCAGGCGAAAAAATTCTTACTGAAAAAGATATTGTAGATTTTATCGATGCTGGCACCGACGTGATATTACTTCCGGCACCTGGAACAGTTCCTGGGATCACAATGGAATATGCCGGTAAATTAATTAAAAAGGCGCATGAGAAAGGTGCTCTAGCGATGACAACGATTGGAACATCTCAGGAAGGTGCAGATGAAGATACCATTCGTCAGATTGCTCTTATGTGTAAGATGGCCGGTGCGGATATTCATCATATTGGAGACAGCGGATATATGGGCATGGCATTACCTGAGAATATCACAGCCTATAGCGTGGCAATTCGTGGAAAACGCCATACATACCGAAGAATGGCAATGTCCCTTCTTCGCTAAAGGAGAGTAGAAATACTCTCCTTATTTTTGAATAATCCCTTGATAACCTGCTTTAAGGAAGAGATCAAAGCAACCCTGGAATCTGCACCATTCCTCATCAGACTCTCCCAGATGCTTTCTGCACATCCCCAAACATCCCATAATTTGAACTGTCAATAAATCTGTTAATGAAGCTTCATCCAATTCCGTCTTGCCACTCATTAAATCAAGAAAATCTTGCCTTAGTGCCGCAACAGTATGCTTTACAGCTTGAAGAAACAACGCTTCTGAGAAAAAAAGCGGCTGATATTTTGGATTCTTTCGAAGAACCCAACAAAGCCCCTTCTTTGAATTTGAATTCGATGCATTTTCTGATAGCAACGCCATATTTTTAATATCACATAATGCATCTGAAAACAATTCATCAACCACCTGCCCTATGTTACCAAAATGAGCATAAAATGTTCCTCTGCTAACACCTGCATATTTGCAAAGATCCGTTATAGTGATTTGCATATAATCCTTTTTCATAAGGAGTTGCAGGAATGCATCTTTAATAGAATTATGTATAAAATTGTCTTGAAATAAAATTGTTTTTTCTTCTTTCATATATTTTTAAAAGCTCCGCAATATATATGTAATTATAGTTATAAATTGACATAAAAATAAAGTATCTTTTCCAGATTTTAGGCTATTTTAAACAATCTGATTAGCTTTGTTCAAACACATCTGAAAGAGATTGGTTTATCGATTTGTTTATGTTATGTTGGGTATATAAGAAGCGTGTATATAAAAATAGAAGGAGGTAGGTATTCTATGGGAGAAACATTATACACAATAGGAACGGATCAGCAGCAGGCATGGATGAAAAAAAACTGTTTTCCACCTAGAGGATACGGTTACTCTGAACCGGGAACATATTCTCTTGATGCTACAGAAGTTGCAGCATACAATGTCGCAAAGTCATTTTATCAAGTCTATCCTGAAGTCTGGAATATCGATTATATTACAAAAGAAACCGGAATCAAACCAGATGATATCAAGGATCGATTAAAACGAATGTATGATGAACATCTTATCATGTTCGTTATGAATCCAAATGTTGGTGTTTACGGTTGGGGACTTTATTATTGGGTTGTCAAATTAAAAGACGGTACAGATCCAAAGGTAAAAGCTGAATTTGCCAAGTGGTATCAGAATAAAGATGATATTTGTACAGGATATCTCGCAGAGGGCGATTTTGATTTCTTTAACGGAAATCACATGAGAGTTCTGGACAATCTTCTTGCAGATGTTATCCAGCCATGGAAAGACAGACCGGAGGTTGAATATGTACATCTTTGTCCGATCAGGGCAGATGTCAGAGAATCACTTGTAAATCAATGGGATGTTCCGGAAGACAGATACAGAAAATTTATTTTTGGGGAAGAACAGAAGAAGAAATTCCTTAAAGTTCAGAACAAAATAGATAAAAAAGATTTTGCTATTATCGAAGCTCTTAACAGTACAAAATCAATCGCAGATATGTTTGATTTTGATATGTTGGAGAAGTTATCTGGCTTAGATGGCAAGCAAATGAAAAAAGACATTGTAATGTGTGTTGATGAACGAAAATTTATGCTTCCAATGATTTATATTAATTACCGTGCACTCGGAATGTCAATGCATATGTATCTGGTCCGTATGTTCCAGAATGTTCCAAGTTACAGAAAAGCAGAAATTGTAGATGAATTCTCACTTATGCCAGAATTTGTAGACATTCTTCAGTTCGGTGATTCTTTCTACGATTGTATGCTGACTGTTTATACTGAGGTAAATGACGTCGAAGCAATCAGACAATGTTAGAAGGATATGCTGAGATTGAAGAAGTAAAAGTAGCAAATTCAAAGAGACAGTTCAGACGTTGGGTAGCCCGTCTTGATGATGATAACGGATATTGGGAAGAATGCGTTATGACGGATGACTTTTTACAGAACAGACTGGAATCCGGTTCCGTAAAATGTCGTTTCTCAACTGACTCAGAGGAGGTGCAGTAATATGATCGTAAAACATCCAAGAGAATATGTTGTTGATAAACTTCAATATGCATTAAATCCAAAAACGATTGCCGTAGTCGGAGCCAGCCGTTATTCTACAAAAGTCGGCTATAAAGTTGTTGATGGCCTTTTAACATGGGGATATAAAGGAAAGATTTATCCTGTAAATCCAAGAGCAGATAAAGTTGCCGGATTTACAGCTTATAAGACTGTAAAGGATATTCCTGATGAAATCGATCTTGCTTTTCTTGCTGTACCTGCACATATTGTTAAATCTGTTTTGGAAGATTGTGTTGAAAAGAAAGTTAAGATTGTTGTTATTGCCACAAGTGCATTTAAAGAAATCGGACGTGGAACACTGCAGGATGAACTCACTCAATATTGTCGTGATCATGAGCTGCCTCTGATTGGACCAAACCTTGTAGGAATGGGAAGTCCATACCTTAATTTCAACTGCGGATTTATCCCTTATCTTCCAATCAAAGGTCCTGTAGCAATGATTTCTCAGTCAGGTGCCAACTTGCTTGCGGCACTTGGAACCTCACAGAAAGATCATTTTGGAATGAGCTTCTTCGTAGGACTTGGAAATAAAGCTGACGTTGATTTCTGTGAGTTTATATCCTACGCTGGAAGAGATGAAAACAGTAAATGTCTTGCAATTTATATTGAAGGACTGGATAGTCCTGATGCATTTATTGAAGCTTGCCGCAGTGTTGATAAACCGATCGTAACAATAAAAGTCGGTGGTTCAAAGATTGGTGAAAAAGCTGCATTTGCACATACTGCTTCTGAAAACAAAGGAACAAATGATGCATTTTATGATGATATTTTTGAAAAGGCTGGAGCTATCCGTGCGACTACATGGCAGGAATTCCTCGATATATCAATGGCATTAGGAATGCAACCGGCACCAAAGGGTGACAATATCGTTATGATTACCAACGGTGGTGGTTCAGGTCTTCTCAGCTGTGATCACTTTGAACGTCGGGGAATGCCAATGCATGAGCTGGCAGAGATTTCTCCTAATCTAGCAGGAAGAATCCGTGCATATATGCCAATGTTTGGTTCACCGCTTAATCCTGTTGATATTTCCGGAACAGCTTCACCTGTTCAGTATAAAGGTGCATTCACACAGGTAATGCGTGACCCGAATGTACATGGAATACTTGGATCCATCTGTCCGACAGCAGTAACAGATGTTCCGGCTGTAACAAATCTGGTTATCGATATTTACGAGACATATAAGCATCTTGGAAAACCATTCATTATGGAATGCCAGGGTGGTGAAGAATGTCAGGAAGCTATCATGAAGTTGAGAGATCATGGAATCCCAGCTTATCCGACTGCTGAACAAGCCGTAAATGCTATGGTTGCTCTCTACAAATATGGACAGATCAAAAATAAGAAATAAATTATGAGCAGACATTTAGATTATAACAGCAGTTGTGCAGACAACTACTTCTCTTCTATAAAAAGCTCTTATAAGAAAATGACACCTCTTTTAGGGGGTGTCATTTTCAATAGCTTTATTTTCTTTGTATTAAAATCTTACCCGCTCCCGATCCGGATGTTCTCCCGACCATCCGATCTGCGGTAAAGTCATCAACTGATACATATCATTTTCCTCTATGTCAAATCCGAAAACATCCAGATTCTGATGCATTCTCTCACTGGAAGAGGATTTTGGCAACGGTAACACACCGCACTGCAGAGCAAATCTGATACAGATCTGTGCGACAGATACCTGATATTTTTCTGCAAGTTCCATAAGAAGTGGCTCCTTGAGAACTCTGGCTCGACCGATCGGACTCCATGCCTCTACCTGAATCCCCATCTGCTTACAGAAATCAACTGCAGCCTTCTGCATATATCCTGGATGGAATTCTAACTGATTCACCATAGGAGTAATGCTTGTCCGCTCTAACAGATTGTTTAAATGATGCGGCAGAAAATTGCTGACACCGATTGCCCGTACCTTTTTCGACTTATAGAGATCTTCCAGTGCTTTCCATGTCTCCACATCCAAATCTCTCCACTCTGCATTCAGATCAGAAGGTCTTGGCCAATGAATCAGATAGAGATCCAAGTAATCTGTACCTAATCTTTTACAAGTGCTTTCGAACTCCTGCAAAGTTGAATCATATCCAAGATGATCTTTCCATACCTTTGATGTCAGGAAAAAATCTTCTCGCGGAATTCCACTCTCGCGTACAGCTTTTCCTACTGCTTCTTCATTGAAATAAAAGGCTGCCGTATCAAGATGGCGATACCCATGTCGGATTGCTTCACTTATAATTGCTTCATCGGTGTTGTCTGCGGCTTTATAGGTGCCAAACCCCACTGCTGGGATTTCCACTCCATTAGCTAATGTAAATGTATGTCTCATGATGCTTCTCTTTCTTGTTATATAGATGCTGTGAATATTATTCGAATTCCACTGTTCCTGTCGGCTTTGGTGTGAAATCATAAAGTACACGGTTGATTCCTGTAGATCTGAAATCCGGAACAACAGTAAAATACTGCCAGATCTTTCCTTCGAGTCCATTCTTTTCAAATTCCTCACGAAGAATTGCGTCAGATTCACGTACTGCTTCCAAACGATCACGTGTGATAGCTCCCGGACAACGAACTCCAAGTCCCGGTCCCGGGAATGGCTGACGGTAAACCATACCATGTGGAAGACCAAGTTCGTCTCCAACAACACGAACCTCATCCTTAAACAGAATTCTAACTGGTTCTACAAGTTCAAAATTCATATCTTTTGGAAGTCCGCCTGCATTATGATGCGCCTTTCCATGTCAGCCGGACGTCTGATTTCAGTAACATTTATTTGATTTTCCTCCTTAGTATCCTCTCAATATCTACAATGATTGTACCGTCATTATGATTACACGTCAACACATTCTGACATAATTCGATTTATTTATCTTTCAAAAATATTGCTGTACTTTTTTCCTTCTACAGTGTTTTATTTTCATCAAAAGGTATATGATTTAAGCTTTTTTCTTTGCACCATA
>NZ_QTZH01000004.1:0-98303 GCF_003462585.1 Ruminococcus sp. OM04-4AA
CTTTAAAAAAATTATAAAAATAACTAAAAAATTCGATAACTAATCAAAAAAAATTCTATTTCTTATAACCTATTTTGTGATTATAATGAATTTATCAGCTGGTTAGGACGAAAAACTAGCAATATTACCAAAAGGAAAAACAGGAGGAAAAAAATGAAAAGAAAAGCATTAGCAGCAATTGGAAAATATATGGACCAAAGATTTTTATCAGGAGACAGATCCGGTGAAACGGCAGCAGATTTTAAAAGAGCATACAGGAGAGGAGGAAGACTGGGCAGAAGAATATCGCAACCAGCTTTGGACAGCCCGTTACGGAAAACGCAGGCTACAGAAGGATGAATTTGTCAGATGCTTAATGGAATTGAAATACTTGGCGGAAGGAACAACTCTGAATCTGGGAGGCGACAGAAAAAAGATGGGTGCTCAAATACTTTCCACGTTATGTTTGACAGAAGCCATGCAGTTAGAGGAGGGCTACCGACAAATCCTTTTAGAAGAGCTGTACAATGTATTCTTAAAATTTATTCAGGTTAGCAGAGGGGGCAGAGGATTTACCTTCTTGGTATTTGGCATGGGACAGTTATCCGAAGAAGGAATTGCAAAAAAAATCGCCGAACAGATCAGCGCGATTGCCTTCAAAGCACCACGCTTGCTCCGAATGGAAAAAGAATTCTCCCTGCTCCAGGAAGCTGCCCTCCGAGCGTATCGTCAGGAATATCCGAATAGGGAACACTTTTTAAACAAATAGTAAGAATGAGAGTGTAATACACAGAACGGAAAATCACTCGACTATTTATACTAGGTGTGTTAGTATATATAAAAATAAACTTATTAAAATGGGGAAAGAAAAAATGAGAAAAAGACATACTTTAAAGAAAGAGTTAACAGTATTTATGTCACTTGCATCAGTAGTTACATTAATGCTGGTTGTGCTGGCGGTGTGTTATGTCTTTTTCTCATTTTTTTTCGAAAATACGCAGGAAGATATAGAATATGTACTCAATAATACAACACAGCAGTACCAGTCACATATGCAATTTATAGAGGATGGGGCGATTGCTATAAGGCATAATAGTCTGCTGGATAGTTTTTTTCAATGTGATAATTATGATTCAGAAGAAGCTAAAAAACAATTAGTATATAGCATGGAACTATTTGCGCAAAGAAATAGAGTCAATCAGCAATATCCATTCGTTACGAGTATGTATCTGTTTAATAATCAGGATCAGTGTGTGAAAGATCACTATTATGCTATAACGCTGAGCGCTGAGAAGGAACAGGAAGTATATTATCAAAATATGCAACAGTGGTTTAAATTAGAAAAAAATCGGTATGCATGTGTTGCGGATAGAGAGAATTTGAATATTCTTTTTCATATTTATGATGACAATATGAAAGAGAAAGGAATCGGCATAGCACAAATTAGTTGTGATGCAATTCGAGAAATATTTAAGGAGATAGAAGACTATCAGGATTCTTCTTGGATTGTATTATCTAATAATGATTTGCTGTTAGTATCCGGTGGAGATGAGAAACAAAATGAGCTGATGAAAGAAACATCCGTATCCTGGGTGGGAAATAAGAAAATCGAAGGAAAAAAAGTAATTGGGAGTGCAGATTCGAGTGGATTTGGAACAAGAACTGTCATTGCTGTAGGACAGAGCAATGTTTTAGAAATTTTACGACCAACGTTATTTATCTTTTGGGCAGGACTTGTTATTGTATTATTTTTTACATTTTGTGTTTCTTATGGACTTAGTAATCGATTTTCAAAGCCAGTAACGAGAATGATTTCCAATATTCGTGCATTTGGAAATCAGAACCTGGATGTGAGAATGGAGGATTCCACAATACAGGAATTTCATGA
This sequence comes from Ruminococcus sp. OM04-4AA, assembly GCF_003462585.1. Classification (NCBI taxonomy): domain Bacteria; kingdom Bacillati; phylum Bacillota; class Clostridia; order Eubacteriales; family Oscillospiraceae; genus Ruminococcus; species Ruminococcus sp. OM04-4AA. Next base: position 1,868 of record NZ_QTZH01000004.1, read on the forward strand.
TATGGGACAAGTGTTTAATGAGATGGCAGATCGAATCAAGTATTTGATCACAGAGGTATATGAAAAGCAGTTATTAGCCACTAAATCACAGGTGAAATATCTTCAATCGCAGCTTAACCCTCATTTTCAGTTTAACATACTTGCTATGCTCAGTCTCAAAGCGAAAATGTCAGGAAACGAGGAATTATATGAAAGTCTGAATGCTTTTTCAAAATTAATGCAAGGTAAAATTTTCCGTGATAAGGAAATAAAAATAAAAGTGAAGGAAGAATTGGAAATTGTTCAGTTCTATTTGTTTTTGCAAAAAGAACGTTATCAAGATAAATTAATGTATGAAATTAATTTATCTGACGAGCAGATAAAAGAGAACCTTATTCCTCGACTTTTAATCGAACCACTTGTGGAAAATGCTGTTTCACATGGGTTAGAACCTCAAAAAGAGAGCGGAATGATAAAAGTATGTTTGTATGAGGAAAATACGTCAGAGGAATCTGCAAAGGAAGAAAAAATCAATCATACAGAACAGATAAAGAGGCTCCATATTATTGTTGAGGACAATGGAGTTGGAATGGATTATAAAAAGCTGAATGAGGATCAAGAGAATGAAATCCCACAGAATGGGAAAATAGGACATACTCGCACCGGCTTAAAAAATACACAAAGAATGTTACAGATTTTGTATGGCGAAGATTATGAGCTTGACATTGAGAGCAAAAAGGGGAAAGGAACTAGAATCGAAATCATTCTTCCGTCAGAAAGGGGGACAATGCTATGTGGAAAGTAGTTGCGGCAGATGACGAAGGTTATATAAGAGAAGCATTAAAAAAACTGATTAATTGGGAGAAAATGGATTGTGATTTGATAGCAGTGTTAGAGGACGGACAAGAGCTTATCGAATGTATCGAAAAAGAATCACCGGATATTGTTATTACAGATATTCAGATGCCTGAAGTAAATGGACTTGATGTGTGCAAGTATTTATATGAAACCAGGCCTGAAACACAGGTGATAATATTAACAGCATACTCTAATTTTGATTATGCAAAATCTGCAATCAAATACAGTGCATGTGAATATGTTTTGAAGATTGCGATTATGGATGAACTTCCGGAAGCGTTAGGAAAAGCAACCGGAAAACTATTAAAATTGAAAAAAGAAGTTGAAAAAGAGGAAGTTATTGTACCAGAGCAAAAGACACTTCTTCAGCAGATTGAACAATATGTAAAACAAAACTATAAAAGCAAGATTTCTTTGGAAGAAATTGCAGACGAATTACATGTTAACAGAAGTTATTTAAGTAGGTTTTATAAGAATAAAACAGGCGTAAATCTTTTTGATGAGATATTAAAGCTTCGTATAGAGTCAGCAAAAGAATATCTTTTAAAAACAAATATGAAAACTTATGAAGTTTCGGAAGCCGTTGGATTTGAAGATGCAGGGTATTTTTCAAAGATGTTTAAAAAGATCACAGGGGTTTCACCGAAGGACTTTAGGAAGCAGGAAAAGGATGAAAAGAAGAATTAGACAAGTTATATTTTTATTGGGAATTTTAATAAGTTGTTGCTTATTGGGCGGTTGCGAAAGTGAGGATAATCATAATGTCTCAATTACTTTAATTCATGCCTGGGGCGGTACAGAAAAAGATCATGCTGAAATGAGAGATATTTACGCTGAGTTTCAAAAAGAGTATCCGGAGATTGACTTACAGATTATTTCGATGCCGACGAGTGAAGAGATGATGAGAAAGGTAGAAGATATGGTAATGGTTGGTAATGTTCCGGATATTATCTCTTTTAGTGGAGTTGGTGAAAATTGTCTGTATGATTTTTTAGTTGAAAATGATATGGCATTAGATATTCAGCCATATATAGAGCGAGATAATGATTTTTCCCAAAGCATATCAGATGTGAATAAGGAATATTGGAAAACCAAGAATGGAGAGTTGTATTCTGTGTCAGATGTTCTTATGTTAAGTGGTGGATATTGGTACAATGAGGATATTTTAAATGCAGCAGGAATTGAGCAAGTGCCGAAAAGTTGGGATGAATTTCAGATGATGTGTAACCAGATCAGTGATTGGGCATTGAAAGAAGGAACAGAGATAACAGCACTTCAACCAGCGGCAGAGGGATATTTATATTGTATAGATCATATGCTTTCAGGTAGTGAACAAGCCAGGACAAAGGGACAGCAGTTTGTATATCAAGAGGAAGAGTTCACTACTGCGATAAATCAGCTGAAACAATTGTATAGTTTATCTGTTTCAAAAACTCCAGAGTATAGTTATCGAGATGAAACGAATCTCTTCAATGAAGGAAAACTGGCAATTTACATCAATGGTGTATGGAGTGCTCCAATGATTTCAGATGATATTAATGCAAAGTATGCTTTACTTCCATCATGTACAGAAAAAACTGTATCATGTGAATCTTCAGGTCTTGGATATGTATTAGGAAAGAGTGGAAATGAAGAAAGACAGGAAGCGGCAGTAAGCTTTTTAAAGTACATGCTTAGCAAAGACGTTCAGTTACAGATTCTTGAGAGGACGGAACAAATTCCGGCGAATCCGGATGTTTCGGTAGAGCTATATAAGGAAAATAAAGATAAATTATATCAAGCGGTATCATTGGTTCTTGAAGCTGATGAAAAAATAGAAGTTCCAAGTAACATCTGGTCACTAGAACAAAAAAATTATTTTACTGAATCAATTTTTGATTTATTGGCGGGAACAATCTCAGTACAAGAATTTGAAGAAAATATAAAAATGAAATAGTTGGAGAGAGTGCATATTGACTTAAAGTGAGTTGATACGCACTCTTTCTTTGTGCAAAACATGTAAAATATTGACACGAGGTAAAAATAATCCATGCTTTGTTCGGCAATGTGTAAACAACATGCATGTTATTGTCAATACCAAACATTCAAAATGCACAAAAAATAAGGTAGAATTAATTCAACAAATAAGGAGAAACACAGGAGGAAAAAAGATGAGAAAGAAATTGGTAAGTGTACTTCTAGTAGCAGCAATGGGTGTATCCGTATTAGCAGGATGTGGAAGCAGTTCAGGAAACGAAGGAGATAAGAAAGCTTCCGGTGATGAAAATGTTTTGGAGTTTTATCATGGATATTATCAGGATGAAAGTGAATGGCCGGCAGCACAGGTAATGAGAGATATCTATGATGAATTTGCACAGGAACATGCAGACGGAGATGTAACTTTTAAACCGATTGCTGTTGAGAACAGAGATGATATTGTTAGTGCACAGGTTGCTGGTGGATCATACCCGGATATGGTAGATGTTGGAGGAAATGGAGTACCACAGGCTGCAATTTCACAGGAGCTTGTTTATGATCTGAAGCCATATATTGATGAAAATAATCTTCAGGACGCAGTAGGACTTAACTATACACAGCATGATCTAGATGGTCATATTTATGCTGTACATGATCAGATCGAAAGTCGTGGTCTTTGGTATAATGCAGCGCTGTTTGAAAAAGCGGGTGTTTCTGCAGATGCATTTGCAGACTGGAATACATTCGGAGATGCAATGACAAAGATTGCAGGTTTAGGTGATGAATCCTATGGATATATTGCCGGACAGGGATCTGGATGTATTATAAATGCAATTATGGCATCTACAGACGCTGGAAAGAAGATGGTAGAGTCTGAGTTGACAGAAGATATTGTTAATTCTGATGAGTTTGCTAATGCATTCAAGACAACAGCAAAATTAGATCAGGCAAATGGTTCAGAGCATACAACAGATGATAATGGAAATCTGATGGCTGAGTTTAATACAAATGGAAAAGTAGGAGTACTTTTCAATGGTGTATGGAATGCAAGTGGAATTGATGAATCTCTGGTTGATGCAATTGAGCCAGCACTGTTCCCGGGAAATATCTCTATTTCATCAGCAGGTGGCGGACTTACAGTTGCAAACAGCATGAGTGAAGAGAAGACAGCACTTGCGCTTGAATTTGTTAAGTATATGACAAGTGCGGAAGTTCAGGAAAAAATTTTTACAGGTGCCCAGGCAAACCCATGTAACACAACAGTTGATCTGAATGCACTTGCAGAGCAGAGCGGAGATGCTGCTACAATGAAACTTGCTAAAGCATGTGCTCAGGTTAATGAAGCAGATACAATTGTAATCGACATGAAATATACATGGGGATCTGACGTTAACAAAGCGATTATAAACGCACTTATGGAGTGTGCTGTTTCCGGAACAGACATTGATGCAAGATTTGAGGCACTCCAGAAAGAATTACTTGCATTAATCGGTTAATTATAAATGATTTAGTTTCAATGAGGGAGGGGAATGTTGTCCCTTCCCGTTTTTATTGGAGGTATTAAATTGAAAGAAAGTATTAACAATAAGAAAAAAAGTAAATTGGGGATGAGACGTACAGGATTTATTATTGCCTTTTTAGCACCAACAATTCTGGCATTCTGTGTGTTCTACCTTTATCCAATCATTACGGTATTTGTGACATCTTTCTGTAAGTGGGATTACAGTAATATTACATCTCCGGAATTTTTTGGATTCCAGGATTTATGGAGCAACTATGAGTATATATTTAAAAAATATCCATTCTTTTGGGAAGCACTTAAAAACTCTGCAACTTGGGCACTTCTTGGTGCAATAGTTCAGATTCCTGTTGCTACTTTGATAGCACTTGCATTATCAAGAAAAGTAAAGGGAATTAAGTTTGTACGAAATGTTTATATCATTCCGAATATGATTTCTACAGCGGCAATGGGAGTGATTTTTTTACAGTTATATAATCCATCCTATGGAATTATCAATCCTATCATTAGAATATTCAACAAAGACTTTACAGATAGTGTTCTGTTGTTAAAAGGACCGGCATTTATAGCTATGACATGTGCCTATATCTTTTTTACAGGAACAACAACATTAATGATACTTGGTAATATCATGGCGGTTCCAGAAGAAGTGAGAGAAGCGGCAATGTTAGATGGAGCCAGCGGATTAAAGCAGGATTGGTTCATTACAATTCCAATGATTAAAGGAACGCTGAAAACAGTATCTGTGCTTGCAGCAACCTCAGGATTCCTTCTTTACAACGAAGTTATTTCCTGACAAAAGGAGCAGCGGGAACGTACAGTATCAGTTATGTGATTCGAGAGTTAGCAATCACAAGTCCGAGGACTCAGTTTGGACGAGCAAATGCGGTGGCTATGATACAGATTTTAGCAGGTATGGTCATTATTCTTGTAATTAATTTCGCATACAGTGTTTCATTCAAAAAAGAGAAACATTAGGGAGGAGCGTGATAAATAATGAAAAAATCTTTACATGGAAAAACAGTAAAAAATATGCCGACAGGGACTAAAATCGTTACATATATTTGTTTAGCATGGGCACTGATTATATCACTCGTACCATTAGTATGGTTGGGATTATCAAGTTTGAAAAAAGATCCTATGGCAAGACCAGGATTTCAACTTCCGGAGTCGATTTGCATTGATGGATATATTTCTACATTTAAAGACCTTCATGTACTTCGTTATTTCGGAAACAGTTTGTTTGTTGCAGGCGTATCTGTATTGATCAGTGTGGTTATGATCTCTATGTCAGCTTATGTAGTGGCAAGAATGGAATTTCGTGGTAAAGCACTGGTAAATATTCTTTTATATTCCACTATGTTTATTCCCGCAACAGCTTTAACATATCCGGTATATAACCTTATTAATAATCTGCATTTATATGATACTCGTGCAGCATTAATTTTAATTTATTCTTGCAGTGGTATCGCAGTCAGCTTCTTTGTTATAAAAAATTATTATGACAATATTCCAAAAGAGTTGGAGGAAGCTGCAAGAATTGATGGTTGTACTTATTTCCAAACATGGGTAAAAGTTATTTTCCCAATTGCACGACCGGGAATTATGACAGCTGCAGTTTTAGCCTTTCTGAGTAACTGGAATGAATATTACTGGGCATCACTTGTACTGATCACAAGAGAAAAATTAACAGTTCCGGCATTGCTGTCAACATTTACAACATCATTTAATACGAACTATAACGGACTGTTTTCAGCAATGGTTGTTATCATTCTTCCACCGGTAATCTTATATTGTGTATTTAGTAAATTCTTTATTGAAGCATTATCCGGCGGTGCTGTGAAAGGTTAATTGTAGATAATTGAAAGACGAGGAGAAAATAAATGAATCAGGAAATTAGAGAACGAACAAAGTGGTTTATGGATGCACGATTTGGAATGTTTATACATTGGGGATTATATTCAATTCCGGCTTGTGGTGAATGGGTTATGTCGGAAAAAGAGATGACTGTAGAAGAATACAGAACGTATTTTGAACAGTTTGATCCAGTAGATTATGATCCAAAAAAATGGGTTCGATTAGCCAAAGAAGCAGGAATGAAATATGTAGTATTAACTGCAAAACACCATGATGGTTTTTGTTTGTTTGATTCCAAACTTACAGATTATAAATCAACAAATACAAAAGCCGGACGTGATCTGGTAAGAGAATTTGTAGATGCATGTAGAGAAGAGGATTTAAAGGTAGGACTTTATTTTTCCATTATTGACTGGAAACATCCGGATTTCCCGAAATATGGAGATCGTCAGCACCCGATGAGAAATAATGAAGCATACAAGGATGAAAAAATTGATTTTGACAGATATTTGGATTACATGCATGGACAGGTAAAAGAACTTGTTACAAATTATGGGAAATTAGATTTATTATGGTTTGATTTTTCTTATGACGATATGACAGGTGAAAAATGGAAAGCAACAGAATTGATCAAAATGGTACGTCACTATCAGCCGGATGTAATCATTGATAATCGTTTAGAAGGTGCTGGAGATAACCATGGAAGTATTGCAACAGATAATCCGTTAATTTACAGTGGTGATTTTGCAAGTCCGGAACAGATCATTCCGCCAAAAGGAGTATGTGATATCAATGGAGAGCCAATTCCATGGGAACTTTGCGCAACAATGAATAATCACTGGGGATATTGCAACTTCGACCATCAGTATAAAACACCAGAAATGTTAGTGAGAAAACTTGTAGAGTGTGTTAGTAAGGGTGGAAATATGATTTTGAATGTAGGACCTGATGCAAAAGGAAACATTCCAAAGGAAAGTGTTGAAATACTCAAAGAAGTCGGAAACTGGATGGATAAGAATAAAGAAAGTATTTATGGATGTGGAATATCAGATCTTGAGAAACCTGATTGGGGAAGATATACAGAGAAAGACGGAGTGATTTATGCACATGTTTATGAGACACCTTTAGGAGCACTTCCGCTCTATGGAATCAGTCCTGAAAAACTGGATAGAATTACATATTTAGCTGATGGAAGTGAAGTGAAAAGAGGAGAAGCATGGAATACAGCTCTTTATACAGATGTTGCATTCGTATCATTTGGAGATGATCCGGTATTTACTTATCCATTGCCTGATGAAAAAGACACGGTATTAAAAATTCAACTTAAGAATTGAGAATGAGGAAGGAAGAAAAACGATGAAGCAGGTAACCAGTATTTTGATTGGGGCAGGATTGAGGGGTGGCTATGTATATTCTCAGTATGCATTGGATCACCCAGATGAATTTAAAGTGGTAGCTGTGGCAGAACCAGACCAAGAACGTAGAGAACTTTTTGCGGCAAAACATAATATTCCAAAAGAGCTACAGTATGAATCATATGAAGAATTATTACAACAAGACAAAATTGCAGATTGTGCTATGATTTGTACACAGGATAAAATGCACTATGAACCGGTTACTATGGCATTGCAAAAAGGATATCATGTTTTATGTGAAAAACCGATGTCTCCAAATAAAGACGAAATTGTAAAAATGGGAGCAATGGCAAAGAAATATAATCGAATATTATCGGTATGTCATGTTTTGCGCTACTCACCTTTTTTCTCAAAAATAAAAGAAATTTTAGACGAGGAAAGAATTGGAAGAATGATGTCAATTCAGCATATTGAGGAAGTAGGATATTGGCATCATGCACATAGCTTTGTGAGAGGAAATTGGAGAAATAAAGAAGAATCAAGTCCAATGATATTGCAGAAATGCTGTCATGATATGGATATTATGTTATGGTTAGCTGATAGTAAGTGTAAAAAAATCAGTTCTTTTGGAGAACTTACATATTTTACAGAAGAAAATGCACCTGTAAATGCACCGAGATATTGCATGGACGGATGTGAACATAGAGATAAATGTCCGTTTTATGCACCACGTTTTTACTTAGAACATCCGAAAGCTGTGGAAGACGGACTTGTATATGCAGTAACTGATCAGGCAGATTCAGAACATGTCCTAAAGGAGTTAAAGAAAGGACCTTATGGAAGATGCGTGTTCCATTCTGATAATACAGTTGTGGATCATCAGACAGTAGATATCGAATTTGAAAACCAAGTTACAGCTTCATTTTTGATGACAGCGTTTACAAACCAGTGCGCAAGAAGAATTCGAATTATGGGAACTAAAGGCGAATTAAAAGGTGATATGGAGGCAGGAACAATAGAAATCATAGATTTTGTAAGTGGAACAAATGATTTGATTCAACTTCATACACCTTCAAAGGGACATAGCGGAAGTGATATGAGTATGATGCGCGAGTTTGTTCGTATGGTTGGAGAAGGAAAAACAGGAAAAACAGATGCGTCAGTTTCTGTGGCAAGTCATTTGATGGCTCTTGCAGCTGAAGAAGCCAGAATTAGAAAAACTGTGATTGATTTTGAAGAATACAGCGCCTACGAGACAAAATAGAAATTGAAAACCATAAAATGATGAAGGGATTTATCCTCAGCATTTATGGGAAGGGAGTAAGTGATGAATAGAGTATCAGAAGAACAGTTGAAAGAAGCAATTAATGGATTTCAGTTTGAAGGTAATCTTATTAGTATCAAGCCCTATGGAAGTGGACATATCAATGACACTTATTTGTTGACGTATGAGATTGGAAAAATGGGATCAATAAGAGTGATTTTGCAAAGAGTGAATCAGGAGATTTTTACTAACCCAGTTGAATTAATGCAGAATATTGAAGGCGTCACAACCTACTTAAAGAAAATAATAAAGAAAAATGGAGGAGATCCAGAGAGAGAAACATTAAATTTGATTCCGGCAAAAGATGAAAAATATTATTTTGTGGATTCAAAAGGAGAGTACTGGAGATCTTATAAGTATATCACAGATGCAACAAGCTATGATCTTGTAGAAAATCCGAAAGATTTTTATGAAAGCGCAGTAGCATTTGGACATTTTCAAAAATTATTGTCAAATTATCCAGCAGAAACACTGAATGAAACAATTAAGGGATTTCATGATACAGAATCTAGATTGATTGCATTTAAGGAGGCTGTTGAAAAAGATAGCTTTGGCCGTGCAGCAAAAGTACAAAAGGAGATTCGGTTTGTCCTTGAGCGTGAAGAAATATCAAGTGTTTTTGGAAAACTATTGGCAAAAGGTGAGATCCCATTACGAGTAACACATAATGATACAAAGTTAAATAATATTATGATAGATTACGCTACAGGAAAAGGACTCTGTGTAATAGATTTAGATACGATTATGCCAGGACTGGCGATGAATGATTTTGGCGATTCTATTCGCTTTGGTGCGAGTACAGCAGCAGAGGATGAAAAAGATTTAGAGAAGGTTACTTGTAGTATGGAGTTATTTGAACTTTATACGAAAGGTTTTCTTGAAGAATGTAGAGAACAATTGACAACAAAAGAAATAGAACTTTTGCCAATGGGAGCTAAGGTGATGACTTTTGAATGCGGAATACGATTCCTGACGGATTATCTGGAAGGAGATCATTATTTTAAGATTCATAGAGAAGACCATAATCTTGATAGATGTCGAACACAATTTAAGCTTGTTACAGACATGGAAAAGAAATGGGATTTAATGCAGAAGATTGTTGCAAAATACCAATAACAAGGGAAAATATATATGAGAAATATTGTATTTCATAAAGAGACAAAGACATTTCATTTATATAATGATCAGATAAGCTATATTATGTGCGTATTAGAAAACGGACATATGGGACAGATTTATTACGGAAAGAAAATCCATGATAAGAAGAATTTTTCTTATCTGGTGGAGAAAATAGAACGTCCGATGACCTCCTATGTATATGAAGGGGACAAAAGTTTTTCATTGGAGCATATTCGACAGGAATATCCGGTATATGGGACAACGGACTATCGTCATTCTGCAATTGAAATATTACAGAAAAATGGAAGCAGAATCTCAGATTTTAAATATAATGGATATGAGATTGTACCAGGAAAGCCAAAACTTCAAGGACTTCCAGCTATTTACGCAGAGTCTGAAGAAGAAGCAATGACACTTAGGATCTTTTTGAAAGATTCTCTTACAGGGGTTGTAGTGGAGTTGCTGTATACTATTTTTTCTGAATACGGTGCAATTGCAAGAAGTGTCCGTATAAAAAATACGGGAGAAATGCCGGTACATTTGCTTACAGCAATGAGTTTGAATTTGGATCTTCCGGATAAAGATTATGTTTGGATGCAACTGTCTGGTGCATGGGCCAGAGAGCGACATGTGAAGATGAGGACTTTGGAACAGGGAATCACAGCAATTGATAGTATGCGTGGAAATTCTTCACATGAACAGAATCCGTTTATGGTTCTTAAAAGAAAAAATACAGATGAATCTATGGGAGAGGCAATCGGATTTAGTTTCATTTATAGTGGGAATTTTAGAATCCAGGCAGAAGTAGATACACATGATGTGACACGAATTACAGTAGGGATTAATCCAAATGGATTTGACTGGAAATTAGAATCAGGAGACAGTTTTCAGACACCGGAAGCGGTGATGCTTTATTCGGATAATGGACTTAATGAGATGAGTCAGAACTTCCATAAATTATATGCAAAACGTCTTGCGCGAGGATATTGGCGTGATCGTGTAAGACCAATATTGAATAATAATTGGGAAGCAACGTATTTTGATTTTACTGAAGAACGGTTGGTAAAAATTGCAGAGAAAGCAAAAGAATGTGGCATTGAATTATTTGTTCTCGATGATGGATGGTTTGGTAAACGTAGAAACGATCGAGCTGGTTTGGGAGATTGGATAGTAAACAAAGAGTTACTTCCGAATGGAATTGAAGGTCTTGCAGAGCGTATAGAAAATCTTGGTATGCAATTTGGTTTATGGATCGAACCAGAGATGGTGAATAAGGATTCAGATCTGTATCGTCAACATCCGGATTGGATTGTACAAACACCAGGAAGAACGAATTCACATGGACGTAATCAATATGTATTAGATTTTTCAAGAAAAGAGATTGTTGATTATATTTATACGATGATTTCAAAGATTCTTTCAAAAGCAAAAATCTCATACATAAAATGGGATATGAACAGAAGTATTACAGAATGTTATAGTATTGCTTATCCAGCAGAACGGCAGGGAGAAATCTTCCATCGTTATATACTTGGAGTGTATGACCTGTATGAAAGATTAACCTCTGAATTTCCAAAAATCTTATTTGAGTCTTGTGCAAGTGGGGGAGGACGCTTTGATCCGGGAATGCTTTATTATGCACCACAAGGATGGACAAGCGATGATTCTGATGCAATTGAAAGACTGAAAATTCAATATGGAACGTCGATGTGTTATCCAATCAGTAGTATGGGAAGTCATGTTTCTGTAATACCGAATCATCAGGTTTTTCGAAATACACCGTTACATACAAGAGCAAATGTAGCCTATTTTGGAACATTTGGTTACGAGTTGGATTTGAATAAATTATCTGATTTTGAAATTGAAGAGGTAAAGGCACAAATCCTATTTATGAAAAAGTATCGTCAGTTGATACAGTTTGGAACATTTTATAGATTGAAAAGTCCATTTGAAGGAAATGAAACTATTTGGATGGTAGTCAATGAAGAGAAAACAACAGCACTTGTAGGATATTACCGTGTATTAAATGGTGTGAATATGCCATACAGCAGAATAAAGCTGCAGGGACTTGATCCAAATAAACTTTATAAGAATTTATCAGCAAATACAGAGAATTATGGAGATGAGTTGATGAATTGGGGACTGATCACGACAGATGTAACAGCAGGGCAAGTTCCGGGAAATGTAACGCCATGCACTGATTTTGAATCAAGAATTTATATATTACAAGAAAAAGTTGAATAGTTAGTTTTCTTTCATCCCTTCTTTTAGAAATTGCCTCTCGGTTGAAATAGCCGGGAGGCGTTTTTTTGAAATTATACTTTTAGCGTAGAATTAATTTCACGTAGGCAGATGCGTTCCATCTATATTTTCAAAATTCCCTAATTTTTGGAATAATCTATTTGGGTATATGTTAGATGGCGTAAACATCACTTATGTTTAACAGTTATATACAGATTCGAGGGAATGGGGAGCGAAATCCCCATCAAGATTGCCAGGTAGCCTGATTTCCAAAAGGAAATTAGAGTTACTCAAGGGCGCATCTTGCCCTAAAAGTTATCGTTGTATTTTCTAATCAAAGAATTATCATAGTATCACCGTCAGATTCTTATCACCTGTTTTTTTGAAACTTCAGTATCGATGGTTGTATAAGCCCCTTGAAACGTTTCTATATATGAGGCCTTAAAATCTTGCCTTTGAGAATCAGCCATCGGTAAAACTGACAGAAAAAAATTAAAAAGGGGTGATGCAAGCTTTGGGATATGACGAAATGGATGTGAAAGAGTTATTGTCTGAAGCAATCGGTAATGGTATTATAACATTAGATGATGTGCGGAAGAAAATGGCTATGATGAGAAGAAGAGATATTTTAAAAGCGCACAAATATAAAATATGGCAAGGAAAGGATGGAAAGTGGTATACACATTTTTATGATGAGACGAAAGCAGATCATAGGCGATTAGTCAAAAGAAGTACACAAAAGGAACTGGAAAATCTGATCGTAAATACTTACTGTGAAGAGAATGCAGAGGATGAGATTACACTTACGACAGTCTATCCGATGTGGTTACAATATTTTCAGCTTCATACTTTGAAGTCGGCATCGGTAAAACGTTATTCTACAGAATGGTCGAGATTTTACGAAGGAACTAAAATTGCAACAATACCCTTGAAGAAATTCAATAAGTTGATGTTGGATGAGTGGGCTCATGGAATGATAAAAACAAATCACATGACTAAAAAACAGTATTATACAATGTCATTTATCATGAGGCATTGCATGGAGTATGCGATTGACAGAGGTTTTATCAATTCCAATCCATTTGCACAGGTCAAGATTAATGCAAAGATGTTTCGTAAGGAAAAGAAGAAATCAGATGAGACGCAAGTTTATTTGGAAAACGAACAGCCGCTAATCATAGAAGAGGCATGGAAAGAGTATGAAGAAAATCCGGATAACACAACATCGTTAGCAGTGATCCTTCAGTTTTATCTAGGGGTTCGTCCGGGAGAACTGGTTGCACTGAAAGAGAGTGACGTGAGCCGGGATCATATTCATATCCAACATATGGAAACAAGCTGCTATACAGAGGGACCGGATGGGAAATTTAGAAAAACATCTAGAGAAGTTGTGGAACATACAAAGACAGATGCCGGTGACAGGGAAATTCCTTTGATTGAAAAAGCGAAGCTGGTCATTAAACTTGCAATGGCTGCGAATGAGAGAAATGGCTGCTCAGGTTCTTATTTATTTATAAATCAGGGAAAGAGAATTACGGAAAATGCAATCGCATGTCGTTTGAGAAAATACTGTAAGTATCTTGATATTCCATACAGAAGTCCTCATAAAGTGAGAAAGACGGTGATCTCATCGATGATTGACGAAGGAATCAATATTAATACAGTCAGAAAGATCATTGGACATGAGAATGAAAGAACAACTTATAACAATTATTGTTATGACAGAAAACGTCCTGAAGAGATTGTCAGTCAGCTGGATCGTGCATTGGATAAGAATTATAACCGTAAAAATGTGATTGATTTCCCGAATGGGAGAGAAAAAATAACAGAGGTAACCAGAGGTAACCAAAAATGGGCAAATTTCAGATAACAAAAAAAGACGAGAAATCCTTATAAAATAAGGCTTTCTCGTACTTTTCAACCATGCGGAAGAGGAGACTTGAACTCCCACAGGATAAAACTCCCACTAGAACCTGAATCTAGCGCGTCTGCCATTCCGCCACTTCCGCTCGACACAAACTATCTTATCATAGAGCGAACGGTTTGTAAAGCCTAAAAAATAAATTCTATATATTGTTTGAATAATTTCGATTTATCAGAAAATTTTAATAAAGTTTTTATTGACTCCGTGATGGATTTGTATTATAGTTTCTCGTTGATATTTTGAAGAAAAATAACAGTGGGAGGAAGAGATATATGACATTTTATCAGGAGTTACAGCTTAGTTCAGTTGCATCTAAGCAGCTGATCAAAGCGACAGAAGACAAGAAGGAAAGACGTAGACACATTCTTATTTATAATTTTAAGGTCTATCTTGTAATGGCGTTTTGTGTGGCAGTGGTTTCCTTATACAGTCATTTCACAGGGAATAACAACAGTGTAGTAGGCGTTACAGTGCTTCTTGCGGTGCTTGTTCTTCGACAGGCAGATTTTGGAATTCGTACAACGCACGGATTGGCCTCCATCGTCGGAATCTTTGGAATATTGATTGCAGGACCGAAGCTTTCGAATATGGTGTCACCGGTTCCGGCATTCTTTATTAATGTAGTATGCATTTTGCTTCTTATGATTCTGGGATGTCACAATGTGATTATGTACAATCATTCTACATTTGTTCTTGGATATCTTCTTCTTCAGGGATATGATGTGACCGGACAGGAGTACTTGTATCGTGTGGCTGGCCTTTTGGTTGGAATGGTATTGTGTATGGCGATTTTCTATAAGAATCAGAAGAACAGACCGTATCGAAGATCATTTCTTGATTTGTTCCGCGAGTTCGATATTAACTCCGCAAGAAACAGATGGTATATTCGTCTTTCACTGGTTGTTTCCAGCGCAATGTTGTTCATGTCATTGCTTGGACTTCCAAGAGCAATGTGGGCGGGAATCGCAAGCATGTCTGTTTGTCTCCCATTTCCGGATGACTGTGGAGAGCGAGCAGGTAAGAGAGCTGCATTTAATATAGTAGGATGTCTGTTATTTGTTATCTTGTATCTGGTGCTTCCGGAGTCTATGTATCCATACATCGGAATGATAGGAGGAATTGGAGTCGGATATTCTGCAGGGTATGCATGGCAGACAGCATTTAATACATTTGGTGCATTGTCGATTGCATCCGGCTTGTTTGGGATGCCGTATGCGGTAGCGCTTCGTATTGGGGCAAATGTATTTGGCGCGGCATACACGATGGCATGCAATAGGATTCTGCCGAGACTGGCAGCAGTGTTTGAGCAGAGAAGAGAACAGGTTAGTGAATAATCTAAGTTGTTTGAAATAGTAATTTATTCGAATAAAAATGGAGTGAGAACTGAGGCAATATAATTCACCTCAGTATCTCACTCCATTTTTCATACAAACGATCCAGTGACCAGGCGGCATTGGCCGGGCTGGTGGAAGGAAGCACAAGGATGTCTCTTTCGGTCAGCGGCTGCTGATATTTCTTATAAAGAGCTCCGGCTTTATTTCCATTTGCATAGATTTGTCGAATCTGACAATGATCTAAGATTTGTTTCAAATCAGTTGGTGTCACATTCTTGATGCTGCTGTCACTGGAGCCTTTGATGTCACAGCTTTGAATAACATCCCAGATGGCGATATGGTGGCGGAGCAACATGGCCGTTTTCTCTTCAACTGTCTGCGGAGTTTCCTCCTCACAAAGTTTCGCCAACAATTTCCAGAATCGATTTTGTTTATGTCCGTAGTAGAAATTATTTTCCCGTGATTTTACAGAAGGAAGAGTTCCAAGAATCAGAATCTCGGAGTCTTCATTATATATTGGTTCAAAGGAGTGGGTAATGTGTTCATATTCCATGGTTGTGTTCACTTTCTGATGGTTTGAAGTAAGTTTTATAACAAGTATAGTGTCTCATGAAGATTGTGTCAATAATACTGCTTACTACAAGGAGCAACTTCGCATCTACACAAAGGTTGCTTTTACCTGCGTAATGGATTATACTAGTCTGACAGGGAATTTTGAAACGGAGGATTTTACAATGAAAATTGCAGTAACTTATGACAACGGAAATATTTTCCAGCATTTTGGAAAGACAGAGACTTTCAAAGTGTATGAAGTGGAAGATAATAAGGTGGTTTCCAGTGAAGTGATCGGTTCTAATGGGGAAGGACACGGAGCACTGGCAGGACTGCTTGCAGGACAGAACGTAGATGTTCTGATCTGTGGTGGAATTGGTGGCGGAGCTCAGACAGCACTTGCAGAGGCCGGCGTTGAATTATGTTCAGGTGCTCAGGGAGATGCAGACCAGGCAGTAGAGGCATACCTGAAAGGCGAGCTTACATCCAAAGGAGCTACTTGTGATCATCATCACCATGAGGAAGGACATTCCTGCGGAGATCATGAAGAGGGACATTCTTGTGGAAGCAGCTGCGGTGGCGGATGCGGATCACACACTACAATGGAAGGAAAGAATGTTGGAAAGAAATGCCGTACACATTACAAAGGAACATTCAATGACGGAACTCAATTTGATTCTTCTTATGACCGTGGAGAGCCGCTTGAGTTTGTATGTGGTGTAGGACAGATGATCAAAGGATTTGACGCAGCAGTAGCTGATATGGAAGTTGGTCAGGTAGTAGACATCCATCTGATGCCGGAAGAAGCTTACGGAATGCCGAATCCGGAAGCTATCTTTACAGTAGAGATCGCAGAGCTTCCGGGATCTGAGGATCTTGAAGTAGGACAGCAGCTGTATCTGTCCAATCAGTATGGACAGCCATTCCCGGTAAAGGTAACAGCTAAGGAAGAGACAACAATTACTTTCGATGCAAACCATGAGATGGCAGGAAAAGAACTGAACTTCAAGATTGAGCTTGTATCAGTTGAATAAAAAGTGAATAGAAGTAATTAGAATTCCAGTAAGAAGTATCTAATAAGAAACATAGAAAGAGGGCAGTGATTCAACGATTGAGAAATCGTGAAGTACTGCCCCCTCTCTTTAAGTGCGGGTAAGCATTTAAATTGTTACTGATTTACACTATCACTCACAATCTTTCCATCCATAATGCGGACAACGCGGTCTACCTGATTGGCAATTTCATCATCATGTGTAATAATAATAACTGTTCTTCCAGATTCATGAAGGTCTTTCAGAATATTCATGATCTCGATAGTCGACTTACTGTCCAGGTTACCGGTCGGCTCATCAGCAAGGATGATCGGCGGCTGCGCGGCAATTGCTCTGGCTACAGCAACACGCTGCTGCTGTCCACCGGAGAGCTGGTTCGGTCTGTGATCCATACGATTTTCCAATCCAACTTTCGACAGCGCTTCCCCTGCAATCTCTTTTCTCTGTTGTTTTCCAAGTCCACGGTAGATCAGCGGAAGTTCTACATTTCCAAGCGCATCCAGGTTTGGGATCAGATTGAATCCCTGAAAGATGAAGCCAATCTTGTGATTGCGGATATCAGACAGTTCATTGTCTGAGAGATTGGCGACATCTTTTCCGTCCAGAAAATATTCCCCGGAATCAGGTGTGTCAAGACAGCCGAGCATATTCATAAATGTAGATTTACCAGAACCGGAATGCCCGACAATGGCAATAAATTCCCCCTGGTTGATCTCAAGAGAAACATCATCCAGCGCGCGGACTTCATTTTCTCCAGGGTTGTAAATCTTGTACATATTTTTAACACGAATGAGTGGCTCCATAAAACTCCTCCTTAAAAAATAAAATAAATATCACAATAAGAATTCTAATTTCCAAAATAAGCATTGACTCCGGCAGTTAGACCATCAGCCAGACTGTTTAGTGTGGAATCACTGTGGTCAGAGCTTGCATTTCCAAGTTCCATATCAACAGACGGAATCGTACTATAAGAAGTCTGCGTCAGGTCGATATTCATAGAACCGTTTTGATAAATGGTCATTCCCTCCGTACGAAGTCCTTCTACAAGAGATGCTCCAAGTGCATCATGTTCCTGCCAGTGGGAAGCGACAGGTTCCATACTTTTCAGGCCATCTGGTACAGAAATGTAGAAACAGCCTTTGTCATATCCCAATCCGTCTCCATCCCAGTGGAGTGAGATGTGACAGTCAGCTACATTGTTGCAGAGCACGGTGCGGGCAACATTATCAAGTTGGACATCGTCGCTATTTCTCACCATAAGGACATCATATCCTTGAGCAAGCAGCTTATCTTTCAGAATCTGAGCTATCTGAAGTGTAACAGTGCTTTCAGCAGTTCCATCGTTAAATGTCATTCCACCGGAAACAGCAGTCGCATAAGTTGCACCCTGAGCAGTGCTTCCGCCGGTTGTCTTTGCAGAACCATCTGGGTGACACTTCGTCTTTACAGAAGAACCACCAGAAGTTCCATGCCCGGCATTCACGCCAATGACGATATCCTTACGGTTAGAATCTGCAAGATAAATAGTAGCTGTTCCAGAATTAATCGCAGAAAAGTCTGCATACTGCCAGGAAGAATCAAAGCTGATCTCCTGTCCATTGCTGTAAAGAGCCGCTGCGCCGGTCAGTGGTTCCTGCTGAGTTGCGGATTCAGAAACAGATGCGTTGGCGGCATCAGCAGAAGAAGGTTCATCTACAGTTTCATTTTCAGAATCTGAGGAGATAGAAAAATCATCCGCTGTCTTGGGTGGTGCCTTAGTACCCTGCGCCTGCGCCGTGTCCGTACTGGATTTGTGCTGTATGCTACCGCATCCGGTCAGGCAGCAACACAGGAGAACGGCACAAGATAATCGAAAAAATGGCTTTCTCAAGTTCAATCTCCTTTATGATAAATATTACTGTTCTCATTGTATCATAATTACTTTTCAAATAGGGGAAATTCAGATAAAATTAAGGTTTCAAAAAGGAAAATATAATGTGAAAAAAATCAAGGAGATTGCAGAATCAATTTAATTGCGATAGACTACAAGAGAAAGAATATCACAATATACGAGGACAATATATATGGAAGAGAACCAGAAACAACAAAGCGGGAAAGAAGAAAAGAAGCAAGACAAAAAATCAGATAAAGATCAAGAGAAAAGGCTGTGGAAGATTTTCTGGTCAACCTTTTACTTAAGCGCGTTCACATTTGGTGGAGGTTATGTGATCGTCAGCCTGATGAAGAAAAAGTTCGTAGATGAATATCATTGGATCGAAGAAGAGGAGATGCTGGATCTTGTGGCGATCGCGCAGTCGGCACCGGGAGCAATCGCAGTGAACGGAGCAATCGTGATCGGATATAAACTGGCTGGAATTGCGGGGATTCTGACAGCAATTGCCGGGACAGTAATCCCACCATTTCTTATTATATCGATACTTTCTGCCGGTTATCAGGCATTTCGAAGTAACCAGATCATCAGCTTAATGCTCGAAGGAATGCAGGCCGGAGTGGGTGCCGTGATCGCATCTGTGACATATGACATGGGTGCCGGAATCGTGAAGAAGAAAGATGCTTTGTCATACGTACTTATGGTTGGGGCATTTATAGCTTCCTGCATATTTGAGGTAAATGTAGTCTATGTGATTCTGATCTGTGGAATTGTCGGAGTACTCCGCGCATTAATTGAGAAAAAAATCACGAAGAAAGGAAGTGATGAGAAATGATTTATTTGAAATTATTTTTAAGCTTCCTTCAGATTGGACTGTTCAGCTTTGGCGGCGGTTATGCGGCGATGCCTCTGATCCAGGAACAGGTTGTGACACAGCACGGCTGGCTTACGATGACAGAATTCACAGATCTGATCACGATTTCCCAGATGACACCTGGGCCAATTGCGATCAATGCGGCAACATTTGTCGGCAGCAAGATCTCAGGAGTGCCGGGATCGATTGCGGCGACTTGTGGGTGCATTCTGCCATCCTGCATTATCGTAACTTTGATCGCATGGTTTTATTTAAGATATAAGAAAATGAAAATGTTCCAGAGTGTTTTGGAATCATTACGACCGGCGGTTGTCGCACTGATCGCATCAGCAGGAATCGCAATTCTGCACACTGCATTCTGGGCAGATGGAATTGTGCAGTTTGCTGCAACAAAATGGTCTATGGTGGTGATCTTTGGAATCTGTCTGTTACTGCTTCGTAAGACAAAATTGAATCCGGTGGTTGTGATGGCACTTGCCGGAGTGATGAACGTGGCAGTAAGATATGCAGCCGGATAAAATAGCGAATCCATGCAGGTTCCGGTAAAGAAATGTGAAAAGGTGAAAAATATGCAGACTTATGTGGAAAACATTTCAAAGTTCATGGTATATTGTGAATAACTTTCATGGTATACTGTACATACGTTGTAAAGATAAGAACAGGAGGAACATAATGGCACGATATCTTTTAATGAATAAGAACACACCGGTTTTAGAATTTGATTATGATCTGGAAGTTCATGCGGTTATGAAAATCCTGGAAGTTCATGACGCTCGGTATGCGCCACCGTCAACAGTAGATCAAAAAGGAAATGTGACGAAGAAAGCCTTGAATGCCTGGTGGAAGGGAAGAGCAATTCCGGCATCAAGAAATCAGATCCAACAGGTTTTGGATTGTCTGGATCTCGACAGTACTCTTGCATTAGCAGAGAAAAACTTTGGACTGTCTTTGTCAGATCGCTATTGGATCAATGATACAGCAGCACCACAGCAGTGGAAAGATATCAATTTTTTTGATAATAATTTTACAGATGATCTTGGAATACTGACACTCGGACAGCAGTCGTCAGGACATCCGAATCTCATGTCACCGAACTCCACTTTGGGAGGAGATTTGAACAAGAAATGGAAGATTGTAAATGGCGAGCGGATTCTTCTGAAGACAGGATCTGCATTGTTCCGTCAGGAAGTGCAGAATGAGGTCGCAGCGACGGTGCTTCATCAACAGCTTCTAGAGAAAGAAGATTATGTTCCATATTTTTTGCACCAAGAAGGAAGGTCAACGTATTCTGCATGTAAAAATATGCTTGGCGAGAACGAGGAACTTATAACAGCATATGATGTGCTTTGCAATAAGAAGAAACCATCCTCTATGAATGACTACCAATTTCTGTTATCTGTTTATCAGGAGCTTGGATTAAAAAATGCGGAAGAAATGCTTACAAAGATGTTTGTCTGTGATTATATTCTTGCAAATGAAGACAGACATTGGAGAAATTTTGGTGTAATCCGTAATGTTGAGACATTAGAATATACAAGAGTGGCACCAATCTTTGACAGTGGGACCTGTCTCTGGTGCAGGGCAGAGATGCTTGAACTGCCGTCAGATTATTCTTATGTTGCAAAGCCGTTTGGAAATAACGGAATGAGTCCGGACAGACAATTGGAATTGTTTCATCAGTTCGATTGGTTTGATGAACAGAAGTTGGATGGAACGGTGGATAAGATTATGGAAATTCTCAGAACAAATGAGAATATTTCAGAGAAGCGTCTTAGAAATATACAGTCAGGTCTGGAAAATAATATAGAAAATATATGTGAATATACAAGGAGAGAGAAATGAGCGAACAGAACAATCAGAATATCCAGGAATCACAGACACCGCATAAGCGTCGTGTGAGATACAAAGGAAAATACCCGAAGAAATTCGAGGAGAAATATAAAGAGTTACAGCCGGAGAAATATCAGGACACAATCGCGCATGTAATCCAGAAGGGAAACACTCCTGCCGGAATGCACATTTCTATCATGGTAAATGAGATCCTGGATTTTCTGAAGATCCAGCCGGGCGAGACTGGGTTTGATGCGACACTCGGATACGGTGGACATACGAAAGCAATGCTTGAGTGTCTGAAAGGCAAGGGGCACATCTATGCAACAGATGTTGACCCGGAAGAGTCTGCAAAGACAAGGAAACGTCTGGCAGATCAGGGGTTCGGAGAAGACATTTTAAGTATCCGTCTGCAGAACTTCTGCACGATCGATGAGATTGCAAAAGAAGTTGGCGGATTTGATTTTATCCTTGCGGACCTCGGAGTTTCCTCCATGCAGATCGACAATCCGAAGAGAGGATTTTCCTTCAAAGTTGACGGACCGCTGGATCTGCGATTGAACCAGGAGAAAGGCATCAGCGCGGCGGAGCGCCTGGATAACATTTCCGAGGAAGAACTCGCCGGAATGCTTTATGAAAATTCAGACGAGCCATACTGCGAAGAACTGGCGAAAGCAATTACAAATGAGATTCGCAGAGGCAATCGCATCGATACAACAACAAAGCTTAGAAATGTGATCGAGAAGACTTTGGATTTCCTTCCAAATAATAAAGAAAAGAAGGATATTATCAAGAAGACTTGCCAAAGAACATTCCAGGCACTTCGTATTGATGTCAATAATGAGTTCGAAGTACTGTACGAATTCATGGAGAAGCTTCCGGGAGCGTTGAAACCGGGTGGAAGAGTAGCGATTCTTACCTTCCATTCAGGCGAGGATAAGCTTGTAAAGAAAGCACTCAAAGCAGGATATAAAGAAGGAATCTATTCCGAATATGCAAGAGACGTGGTACGTCCGTCAGCACAGGAATGCGCGCAGAACGGAAGAGCAAGATCCACGAAGATGCGCTGGGCTGTGAAGGCAGAATAGTTGACTTCAATATAATGAAATGTTATAGTTAGTCAGAAATAATAGCGTTCGGTGCTGTTTGATCAGGGAATATATTTCCATATCCTGATCGAAACAGGTAAAAGGGAAACAGGTGCAAGACCTGTACGAACTCGTCACTGTGAGCAGAGAAGCGGTCTTCTTAGAAATTAGATTTCAGAAGACCGCTCCTATACAGACAAGTGTGGAGAGTCCGCACATCCACTGGGAGACCGGGAAGGTGTTCTGTATAGAAGATCTGTAAGTCAGGAAACCTGCCGGCCGCTGGTGCGGGGAATATAAGGATTCCAGATCACGAGTAATTGATTGTACCGAAAGAACCATTCTTACTGTTCGCATTACGTGTGACCAGCAATCATTCATTCGAGTCAGGGTAATTCTATCCATTTTTCGCATTTTATAATTCACAGCTTATGAGGAGACAAAAAAGAAATGAAAAATAAGAGCAGATGGCTTGCGCTTATGCTGACAGGTTCTATGATGATTTCACCATTGTCTTATACAAGAACATATGCGGCAGAAAATGAGCAGCAATATGAGACAAATTTACAGGGAACTGTTGAGGTGGAAGAAGCTGATCCAGATAAGAAACAAGATGAGAGTCAGACAGAAGACGCAGGAAATGTTAAAGAAGATAAAAGAAATGACGATTTAACGAAAGAAGATCAGAAAGAGGAATCTGATAAAGTTGATAATTCTTCGGATAAATCAGATAATCAGAATTCAATCGAAGCAGAAACAAAACCAAATTTAGAGAATAACTCAGAAAATAATTCAGAAAACAACTTAGAAAATAACTCAGAAGAGAAAGATATAGAAACCACTGGGAAAAATTCAGGCACAACTGTCTTAGATCAGGTTGCGGACGAAAAAGCTGATAATAAGGATATACAGATAAAAGATGAGACAGGTAAATCAGAATCTTCTACAGATTCTAACGATTCTACGAATACTCCGGAACCGGAACTTCCGCCACTGCAGGAGGCTCCTTCTGTAACAGGAGAATCTGTGAAGGTAGTAAAAGAAAACGCCGAAGAGTTCGCAATGTTCAAGGTCAGCAAGTCAACAGTTACGAAAAAAGATGGTGAGCTTGAAATTACAATTAAGACAGAAAAAGCACATTATGATGCACTTTATCTTGGCTCTAAAGATGACCTTCTGAAGTCTTCCATAATTGAAGGAACAAAGACAGAAGATGGAGGAATGACATTTACTTTTAAAGTGCCGCAGGCGCAGGCAGGACAGACAATTCCGGTATCTTTGAGAAGATCAAAAAAGCAAACTTGGTATGATACGATGTATCTGTGGATGTATATCCCAACTCCAGAAGAAACATCAACACCAGAACCATCACCGGAACCAACTCCATCACCGAATCCAATGCCTAATCCAGAGCCAACTCCAACTCCGACACCGGAAGCAACAGTAGCCAACGGAATCTACAGCATGGACGTAGTTTCCAGTTCTTCTATGTTTAAAGTAGTGGATTGTATCTTGACAGCGAAAGACGGAAAAATGAGTGCCGTGCTTACATTAAGCGGAACCGGTTACGGCTATCTGTATATGGGAACAAAGGAAGAGGCTACAAGCGCAGATCAGTCATCCTGGATTCCCTATCAGGTAAATGAAGAAGGAAAATATACTTATACTGTTCCGGTAGAAGCATTAGATAAAGAACTCGCGGTAGCAGCCTATTCCATTAAAAAAGGAATCTGGTATGACAGAACGCTGACTTTCCAGTCAGAGACAATGAAGAAGATTGCCGATCTTAATTCCACAGATTCTAATAATAAAGGCGATTCCGGAAATACAGGAAACAATGGAAACACAGGAAATTCCGGAACTACTGGTGGTTCCAACAATACAGGTAATACAGGAACAAACAATTCTGCTTTCCCAGGCGGTTCTGTACCTGGAACTAATTCAGGAAAAACAGATGGAAACGACGGAAAAGCAGATAATGTATCAAAATACGAATCCGATACAAGTGGCTCTACTTCTCATGTAGACAGTGGAACAACACTGAAAGACGGTGTATATACTCCGGACCGTTTTACCTGGTCAGGCGGAACAGGTAAGGTTCAGATTACTTGTAATAAAGTGACGATCCAGAATGGACAGGCTTATGCAACACTCGTGTTCAGCAGTGATCATTATCAGTATGTGAAAGCGAACGGAAATAAGTATTACACAACAAAGGGCGGCGGATCAGCGACAGCTGTTATCCCGGTTGCGTTGAATCAGAACAATAAGATTATTGGAATGACGGACAAAATGTCTGTCGCACATGAGATAGAATATACGATTTTCATTTATCTTGCAGCGGCTAATGGAGGAACATCTGCAAACGGAACAGTTGCTTCAACAAATAGTAACCAGAAGTTGGACGAAAAAGCACCTGAAATCATAGGCTTGGAATATCAGTCAGAGACAAAGCTTGACTATGCAGAATATTTCAAGATTTATCATTATGATCAGGGAATCGTACTTCTTGAGATCGACATGACGAAAGATACAGCCAGAGATCCGGAGAAAGCAGAGGATAAGAAATCAGAAGCGGATAATTCGGACTCAGAAAAATCTTCTAAGAAAAAAGTTGCATCTGTCACAATTAACAGATCTGAGGATGCAAAGTCAGCAGATACCAAGAAATCTGATACCGACAGCAAGTCAGATGCTTCTGTCGAGGAATCCGCAGCTTCGGATAACAACGGCACAAGCGAACAGGATCTGGCAGCAGAGCTTTACAAAGGAAATGTTGTGAAATATCTGATCGTTCCGGAGGATGTGGAAGTTCCGGTTGGCCTTGAGCAGGATATGATCATTGTGAAAAAACCGACAGATCATACTTATGCAGAGTCTGATGAGATTCTGAATATGATGAAAGACTTAGATCTTCTCGATAATGTTGCAGCAGTTGGAATGAAGAGCAAAGACTGTACAGTATCCGAGATTGCTGATAAGATGAAAGCAAAAGACGGTGAGAAGAATGCTGAAGTTGCATATGCAGGAACAGCGGACAAACTGAAGTTGAAGAACCTTGTGAAGAGTGAAGTGAATCTTGCATTGTTTACAGGAGATATCCTTCCGGGTGCGAAATCAGAAGAAACCGAAGTAGAAGCAAAAGATACTGACAAGAAAGACAGTAAGGATACAGAAGAGACGTTGACTTTGGAAGAGCAGACGGAGCAGTTTGAGGAGTTGACAGAGAAGCTTGCGACACTTGGAATTCCGGTACTCGTTGATCGTTCTTCCGAGGAAAAGACAGAACTTGGAAAGCAGGAGTGGATCAAGGTTTACGGTGTTCTCTACGGATGTGAAGAGCTGACGAACGAGAAGTTTGATGCGGCAGTAGCAGCGGCAGAGAAATAGGAGAGAAAAATAGAATGAAGATAAGAAGATGCAGAATCACAGCGTTAATGCTTTCAGCTGCACTTCTGCTCGGAGGCTGCGGTTCTACCGCAGCCTCCGGTGGAAACAGCGGTAATAATTCAGCAGGTACAGATGTAACAAAGGATAAGACCAAAGATGCAGCTGACAAGACAAAAAAAGCACCGGAGATCGAAGGGCTTACCTATGAATCTACAATGGATCTGACTTACGCGACAGAATTCGATGTATACTATTATAAGGATGGATATAAGCTGATCGACGTTCATGAAGATAAGCAGTATCTGATCGTTCCGGAAGGTGAAGAAGAACCGGAAAATCTAGCGGATGATATTGTTGTGATCCAGCAGCCGACAGAGAATATTTATATGGCGGCGACAGCATCCATGTCTCTGTTTGATGCAATTGGCGGAATTGACAAGGTGAAATTCTCCGGACTTGAGGCTTCCGGCTGGTATGTAGAGAGTGCAAAGGAAGCAATGGAATCCGGAGCGATGACATTTGCGGGAAAATACAGCGAACCAGATTATGAGACTCTCGTTGACGGAGACTGTGATCTGGCAATCGAATCAACGATGATCCTTCATACACCGAAGGTACAGGAAATGATTGAAGATCTTGGGATTCCAGTATTTGTGGATTATTCGAGTTACGAGTCACATCCGCTTGGAAGAACCGAGTGGATCAAGCTTTATGGGGCACTTCTGAATAAAGAGGAAGAAGCGGACACATTTTTTGACCAGCAGGCTCATGTAATCGAGGAACTGAAAGGATTCGAGAACACGGAAAAGACGGTTGCTTATTTCTATGTGAGTACAGATGGTTCAATTGTTGTGAGAAAATCTGACGATTATATTCCGTCAATGATCGAAATCGCAGGTGGAAGATATGCGTTCAAAGATCTGAAGAATCCGGACAGCAACGCACCATCTGTTAAACTGACGATGGAGGAATTCTATGCGACTGCTGTGGATGCAGATTATCTGATCTACAACGGGACGATCGACGGACAGATAAATAGTATCAGTGAGTTGGAAGCAAAGAATGAATTGTTCTCTGAATTCAAGGCGGTGAAAGACGGAAATGTCTGGTATACCGGAAAGAACTTATATCAGGCAACAGATACAGTCGGAGAGCTGATCAAAGATATGCATCTGATGCTGACAGACGGTGATGCATCTCAGATGACATTTCTTGAAAAGATGGAGTAGAAGAATGGAGCAGACAAGTTTTCATCAGGAAAATTTCAGACGGCGTACAAGATACACAGCGGTATTTCTGATTCTTGCAGCAGTATTTTGTGTTGTGACAGTGCTAAATATCAATACCGGAAATGTTCATATTCCGGTACCTAAGATTCTGCGCATTCTCTTTCTGAAAGAAGGAGCGGCGACAGAGTACAATATTATATGGAAGATCCGTCTTCCGAGAATTCTGATGGCAGCACTGCTTGGTGGTGCATTGTCTCTTTCAGGCTTTTTGCTGCAGACATTTTTTTCCAATCCTATTGCCGGACCTTTCGTTCTCGGAATTTCTTCCGGAGCGAAAATGGTCGTGGCACTTACAATGATCGTGTATTTGAAATATATCGGAAGATTTTCTTCGTATACACTGATTCTTGCAGCATTTATCGGGTCGCTGATCTCGACAGGATTTATCCTTCTGATGTCGAAAAAAGTGCAGCATATGGCGTCTCTTCTTGTCGGGGGGATCATGATCGGATATATCTGTTCGGCTATCACGGATTTTGTTGTGACATTTGCGGATGATTCTGATATTGTGAATCTGCACGGGTGGTCACAGGGAAGTTTTTCCGGAATGAGCTGGAGCAATATTCGTGTGGCAGCAGTGGTTGTCGGACTTGCGGTGCTGTTTACATTTTTCCTGTCCAAACCAATCAGTGCATATCAATTGGGAGAAGCGTATGCGCAGAGTATGGGAGTCAACATCAAGACATTTCGCGTGATTTTGATCTTGCTTTCCAGTATTCTGTCAGCGTGTGTGACAGCATTTGCGGGACCGATTTCCTTCGTGGGAATCGCAGTTCCGTTTCTTGCAAGGAAGGCATTTGGAACATCAAAACCGATCGTGGTTATACCGGGAACGTTCTTTATGGGAGCTGTGTTCTGTATGATTTGTGACTTGATCGCACGAATGGCACTGGCACCGGTGGAATTGAATATCAGTACGGTGACTTCTATTCTGGGTGCACCGATCGTTATCTATATGATGATACCGAAGGGAGGAAGAAAATAAGATGGCAGATTATTATTTTCAAATGAAAGACCTGTCGGTAGGTTATAATGGAAACTCCCTGATCCGTGATATTAATATCGGGATCAACAAGGGGGAGATCGTGACTTTGATCGGGCCGAATGGTTCAGGAAAGTCAACGATTTTGAAAAGTATTACAAGACAGTTGAAAGTCGTTGGAGGAAATGTATTTTTTGACGATACTTCTCTCCTGAAACTGCCGTACAAAGAGCTTGCGTCTAAGATGGCGGTCGTGTTGACGGATCGGATCAAGACAGAGTTGATGACTTGTCATGATATTGTGGCGACCGGACGCTATCCTTACACAGGACGACTTGGGATTCTGACGCAGGAAGATGAATGTCTGGTGGAAGAGGCGATGCAGGCGGTGCATGCGCAGGAGCTCGGCAACCGTGATTTTAATGCGATTAGTGATGGACAGAAGCAGCGCGTTCTGCTGGCGAGAGCAATCTGTCAGGACCCGGATGTGATCGTTTTAGATGAGCCGACTTCATTCCTGGATGTAAAATATAAGTTGGAGCTATTGTCTATCCTTGAGCGGATGGCAAGGCAGAAGAAGATTACGGTGATTATGTCTCTTCATGAAATCGATCTGGCACAGAAGATTTCAGATAAGATCATCTGTGTCAAAGGCGAGACGATTTCACATTACGGAAGTCCGGAAGAAGTATTTACAGAAGAAATCATTCGCGAATTGTATGGAATCAATAATGGATATTTTGACCCGCTTTTTGGAAGTATTGAACTTCCTGCGCCGGAGGGTGAGCCGGAAGTGTTCGTGATCTCTTCCGGCGGAACTGGAATCCCGGTTTATCGAAGACTTCAGAAGGAGCACATCCCGTTTGCGGCAGGTATTTTATATGAAAATGATATGGATTACCGGCTGGCAAGATTACTGGCAGCAGAAGTGATCACGGAAGAACCGTTTGAGGAGATTCGGGAAGAAACGCTTCAGAAAGCATTTGAGACAATAGGGAAATGTAAGCGTGTGATCAATGCCGGAGTGAAGATCGGAACATGGAATATAGGGATTGAGAGATTGCTTGAAAGAGCAGAAATAGAAGGGAAATTATAAAAACGTATAAAAATGAGCCGAGATAGCATTTTAAATGTGTTTAAAAAGCGCTGTCAACGCTCTTTTTTGTTGCTATTCATGATTGTGAATGGTAGAATAGAACAGTATAGGCTATAAAAAAGATGGGAAAATAGCAGTACAGACTGTTATGTGATGGGAGGCAATTTATGAGTAACAATGGACAATCAGCAAAGAGAGCAAGCTTCTCGGGTAAAATTGGATATGTGCTTGCTGTTGCAGGCTCAGCAGTCGGCCTGGGAAATATCTGGAGATTCCCGTATCTGGCTGCGAAATATGGAGGGGGAATCTTCCTTCTCGTTTATCTGATTCTGACCGTATCTTTTGGATATGTTCTGATCATGTCAGAGACAGCACTTGGAAGAATGACAAGAAAAAGTCCGGTTGGAGCTTTTCAGACATTTGGTAAGACAAAATCATTTAAGATCGGCGGATGGCTCAATGCAATAATCCCTATGCTGATCGTGCCGTATTATAGTTCGATCGGTGGCTGGGTTATCAAGTACCTTGCAGAGTATTTGAAAGGAAATGTGCAGACTGTTGCACAGGACGGATATTTTACAGAATTTATTTCAGATTCTTTTCAGGTAGAAGCATGGTTCATCGTGTTTTCTATTCTTGTATTCTGCGTTATCCTGGCAGGAGTTGAGAATGGTGTAGAGCGAGTATCTAAGATTATGATGCCAATCCTTGTTATCCTTGCGGTTATCGTAGCAATTTATTCTGTAACAAGACCGGGAGCAATTGAAGGTGTGAAGTATTTCCTGATTCCGAATCCAAAGCACTTCTCAGCAATGACGGTTGTTGCGGCAATGGGACAGATGTTCTACTCCCTGTCAATCGCGATGGGAATTTTGTATACATATGGTTCTTATATTGGTAAAGACGTTGATCTTGAGAAGAGTACAACACAGGTTGAGATTTTCGATACAGCAATCGCAATGCTCGCAGGACTTATGATCATTCCGGCTGTATTTGCATTCTCTGGTGGAAACCCGGATAATCTGCAGGCAGGACCATCTCTGATGTTCATCACACTTCCGAAGGTATTCGCAAGTATGGGCGTTGGAAGGCTGGCTGGTATCCTGTTCTTCATATTGGTACTTCTTGCAGCAGTGACAAGTGCAATCTCACTTCTGGAGACAAGCGTATCTACATTCCAGGATGAACTTCACTGGAGCAGACCGAAATGCTGTATCCTTATGGTTGCTGTTATGCTTATAATCGGAACCTTATCTTCTATGGGATATGGAGTACTGAGCTTTATTCAGATTTTCGGAATGGCATGTCTGGACTTCTTTGACTTCCTGACAAATTCAGTGATGATGCCACTTGCAGCACTTGCAACATGCTTCTTGATCGTTCGTACCGTTGGATTTGACAAGATTGCAAGGGAGATTGAGCAGTCATCTGCATTTAAGAGAAAGAAATTATACATGTTCTTTATGAAATATCTGGCACCGATCTGCCTGATTATTATATTATTAAGTTCTATTGCAAATGTATTGGGAATTATTTCTATGTAATGGAAAATGCTTGTTAAAATAGACAAGTAATCTTGCTGTAAATCTACCTGCATGGTATAATATAACTAGACTTGTAAAGTTTAGAAACAGTTCAGCCATACAACGAAGTGGTCATAAACTGACGGTCTTACGTTGTATGGCTGAATTGCAATAATTTTACATTTTAAGAAAATAATAGGAGTGATTAAGATGTATCAGGAAGAGTATAAGCGCTGGATGGCAGCAGACCTGGAAGACGCAGATCTGATGCCGGAGTTAACTAAAATCGAGGGAAATGATGACGAGATCAAGGAGCGTTTCGCAGTTGCGCTGAAGTTTGGAACAGCCGGACTTCGTGGTGTACTTGGAGCAGGAACAAACAGAATGAATATCTATGTTGTTCGTCAGGCTACACAGGGACTCGCTAACTGGGTAAAGACACAGGGCGGTACACAGACAGTAGCGATCAGCTACGACAGCCGACTCAAGAGTGATGTGTTTGCGAAGACAGCAGCAGGAGTTCTTGCAGCGAACGGAATTAAAGTAAGAATCTACGATGCTCTGATGCCAGTACCGGCACTTTCCTTTGCAACACGCTATTATAACTGTAACGCAGGTGTTATGGTAACAGCATCCCACAACCCGGCGAAGTATAACGGATATAAGGCATACGGACCGGATGGATGCCAGATGACAGATGATGCAGCAGCAATCGTATACGAAGAGATCCAGAAGACAGATGTACTTACAGGTGCGAAGTATATGTCTTTCGCTCAGGGAGTTGAAGAAGGTCTGATCCGTTTCGTAGGAGATGACTGTAAGGATGCACTGTATGAGGCAATCGAGTCCCGTCAGGTTCGTCCGGGTCTGTGTAAGAGCGCAGGACTTAAGCTTGTATACAGCCCACTGAATGGATCTGGATTAGTACCGGTAACACGTGTACTTAAAGACATCGGAATCACAGATGTAACAATCGTACCGGAGCAGGAGTACCCGAATGGATATTTCACAACATGCAGCTACCCGAACCCAGAGATCTTTGCAGCACTTGAGCTGGGACTGAATCTTGCGAAAGAGACAGGTGCAGACCTCATGCTTGCAACAGACCCAGATGCAGACCGTGTAGGAATCGCTATGAAGTGCCCGGACGGATCCTATGAGCTTGTTTCAGGAAATGAAGTCGGAGTTCTTCTTCTTGACTACATCGCAGCAGGACGTATCGAGAAAGGCACAATGCCTGAGAAACCGGTAGCAGTGAAATCTCTCGTATCTACACCACTTGCAGATGCAGTTGCAGAGCATTACGGAGTAGAGCTTCGCAACGTACTGACAGGATTCAAATGGATCGGAGATCAGATCGCGAACCTCGAGGCAGCAGGAGAAGTTGACCGTTTTATCTTCGGATTTGAAGAGAGCTACGGATACCTTGCAGGACCTTATGTACGTGATAAAGATGCAATCATCGGATCTATGCTGATCTGTGAGATGGCCGCTTACTATAGAAGTATCGGAAGTTCACTGAAACAGAGACTGGAAGAGATCTACGCACAGTACGGACGTTATCTCAACAAGATCGATAGCTTTGAATTCCCGGGACTGAGCGGAATGGATAAGATGTCAGGAATCATGGAAAATCTTCGTAAGAATCCTCTGGAAGAGATCGCAGGATACAAAGTAGCCAGCGTGATCGATTACGAGAAGACAGAAGAAACAGGACTTCCGAAGGCTAACGTACTTGTTTACAAACTGGAGAACAACGAGACAGTAATCGTTCGTCCATCCGGAACAGAGCCGAAGATCAAGATCTACTACACAACACTTGGTAAAGATCTTGCAGAGGCAGAAGCTGAGAAAGAGAAGCTTGCAGAAGCACTGAAACCTATTATGGAGTAATAGAAGATGGGAAAGGGGATCAGATATCTGGTCTCCTTTTTCAATGTCGTAAAAAAATAAGTAGTAAATATGTAGCATATATGTTAAAATCAATACATTACAGTAAAGTAATAAAGTGATTAGAGAACGAAACAGATGGAGGAATATTACGATGTATATAACATGTCTTGATGTAGAGGGAGTACTTGTACCGGAGATCTGGATTGCATTCGCAGAGGCGAGTGGAATTCCGGAACTCAAGAAGACAACAAGAGACGAACCTGACTATGATAAACTGATGAATTGGAGACTTGGAATTCTGAAAGAGCATGGTCTCGGACTGAAAGAGATCCAGGAGACAATCGCAAAGATCGATCCGCTTCCGGGAGCGAGAGAGTTCTTAGATGAGCTCCGCACATTCAGCCAGGTAATCCTGATCAGTGATACATTTACACAGTTTGCAACACCGCTGATGGAGAAGCTGGGGTGGCCGACACTGTTCTGTAACAGTCTGAAAGTAGCTGAGGACGGCGAGATCACAGGATTCAAGATGCGCGTAGAGCAGTCTAAGTTAAGTACTGTGAAAGCACTGCAGTCTATCGGATTTGACACAATTGCAAGCGGAGATTCCTACAATGACCTTGGCATGATCCAGGCAAGTAAGGCAGGATTCTTGTTCCGCAGCACAGAGCAGATCAAAGCAGATCATCCGGAACTTCCGGCATATGAGACTTATGATGAGCTTCTGACAGCAATTAAAGATGCGATGAAATAAGCAAAATAGGCCAGTTAAGACCCAAAAAAGAACCGCACACTATAACAGGAGAACAAATCTTGATATGTTCATCTGTTATAGTGTGCGGTTTCTTATAGTTATATTTAAAAATTTTAGGAAAAATGTTTATATGTTTTTAATGGTTGTTGGCAAGTTAATATTTTGGTTTATATTTGATGAAAATGCCGACCACAGAACCATGGCTTTTTGCGGCCGGCATAAGGGTCAGAATGTGCCTTGACACATTCTGAGTTATCTCTGCACGCGACCGGCACCGTCGCTGTCCATGAGATTTAATACTTCTGTTTCAGAGATAAAGTTCAGGTCTCCCGGAATCGTGTGCTTGATCGCAGCTGCGGCAAGACCGAACTCTAAGGCTTTTTCGGCACCCATCTGTGCAAGGATACCGTGCAGGCATCCGGAAGCGAAGGAATCTCCTCCGCCGACGCGGTCTACGATGTGAAGATCGTAATTGCGTCCGTGGTACAGTCCGTCTGCTGTGCAGACAGCACCGGACCAGCCATTGTCGGATGCGCTGATACTCTTACGGAGAGTTGTGATCAGATGAGTGAATCCGTAGTGGTTCAGAACATGGGTCATGTGTTCTTCATCGACACAGATCTGATAGTCTCCATTGATGAAGTCAACACCTTCCTCGGAATATCCAAGACATTTGGCAGCATCTCTTGCATTTCCGAAGCAGATATCAACATATGGCATCATCTCAGAGAGCATTTTCTGTTTTCCTTCGATATCTTCTGTCCAGAGTTTTGCACGGTAGTTCAGGTCGAAGGAAACAGTTACTCCGTGCTCTTTTGCTTTTTTTAGTGCAGTCATTGTAAGTTCTGCAGCTGCTTTACTCAGGACAGGAGTGATTCCGGATACATGGAAGAGATCAGCCCCTTCCATGATCGCATCGAAATCAAATTCATCGGCAGTTGCTTTTGTGATCGCGGAATCCGCTCTGTCATAGACAACGCTTGACGGGCGGACGGAAGCACCGTTTTCCAGGAAATAGATTCCAAGACGATTACCTCCTCTCACGATATGGCTGCAGTCTACGCCGAGCTTACGCAGTGTTGCGACAGCAGCGTCTCCAATGGCATTGGCAGGAACCTTGGAAACGAATGCCGCATCATTGCCGAACTGGGCGAGGGAAGCAGCTACATTTGCCTCAGCACCGCCATAATTGATCTCGAAGTCGGACGCCTGAGCAAAACGCTGATATCCCGGTGGGGAGAGACGGAGCATGATTTCTCCTAATGTGACAACTTTTGCCATGGCTTACACCTCCCGTGCAGTGCGAACAAGTTCTACAGCTTCTTTTGTAAGTCTTGTGATCTCATCAAAAGCACCCTCTTTTACGAGGTTTCCTTTTACCATCCAGCTTCCGCCGCAGGCGAAGATTTTATCATACTGAAGGTAAGATGTGACATTCTGAGGGTTAAGTCCGCCTGTTGGCATGAACTTCAGCATTGTATAAGGCGCTGCAACAGCTTTGATCATGTTAAGTCCACCGGATGGCTCAGCCGGGAAGAATTTAACTGCTTCAAGACCAAGCTCGATTGCCTGCTCCATTTCGCTAGGTGTTACAACACCAGGTGTAACAGGGATTCCCTTTTCAAGACAATATTTTACTACCTTTGGGTTAAGTCCCGGGCTTACGATGAATTTTGCTCCGGCATTTACTGCACGGTCAACCTGCTCTGTTGTAAGAACTGTTCCGGCTCCGACAACCATCTCAGGATGTTCTGTTGCCATGATGCGGATGGATTCTTCAGCAGCGGCTGTGCGGAATGTTACTTCCGCACAAGCCAGTCCGCCGTCGCAAAGAGCTTTTGCAAGCGGAGCTGCGTCTTTCGCATCATCAAGAACAACAACCGGTACAATACCGAACTGTGAAAGTTTTTCTAATGTAGCGTTCATTCTAGTTCGCCTCCTTTAAAAGAGATTTCATTACAGCATAGGTTCCTTCTTCGCGGATCTGTGTCAGGTAATTGCATACAGCACTCTCGAATCCTTCAAGTTGTGTCAGGTCTTCACCCCAGAAAGCTTTGTTTGTGCATACTGCGTGAACAAGAGCTTCTACAGAATCATCCTTGTGTGCAAGGTAGAATTCAAGAACTTCTTTGTCATCTTTTACAGTGTAATCATTTCCTTTTCTGCTTGCTACAAGACCTTCGTCTGTCAGAGTGTGACCATTGAAGAATGCAATGTAGAAAGCAAAGGAAGCTGTGATGCATTCAGGAAGAGTTCCTTTACGTTTGATGTACTCTTTCAGTGATGGCATTACACGGGCTTTCCATTTGGAAGTAGAGTTCAGTGAGATGGCAAGTAATGCGTGGTCAATGAATGGGTTTTTGAAACGTTCTGTTACAGCAGCAGCGAAGTCAAGCAGCTCTTCCTTTGGAAGATCCAGTGTCGGGATGATCTCATCATAGATTGTCTTGTTCATGAATCCGCAGATTACATCATCATGCATACAGTCTCTTACGATGTCCTGTCCTGCAAGGTAAGCACCAAGAACGAAAGAAGTATGAGCTCCGTTCAGAATACGTACTTTACGCTGTTTGTATGGTTTATGGTTGTCTGTGATCAGGATCGGAAGTTCCGCTTTGTCTACCGGGAATTCATCTTTGATAGACTGTGGTCCTTCAATTACCCAGAATCCGAAAATTTCTCCTGTGTCAATCAGGTTGTCTTCATATCCGAGTTCTTCACAGATTGCAGCGGCTTCATTTCTTGGATATCCTGTTACGATACGGTCAACCAGTGTGGAGCAGAAAGTATTTTCCTTCTTAACCCATGCACAGAAGTCCTCACTG
The DNA here is from genome assembly GCF_003462585.1 of Ruminococcus sp. OM04-4AA. Classification (NCBI taxonomy): domain Bacteria; kingdom Bacillati; phylum Bacillota; class Clostridia; order Eubacteriales; family Oscillospiraceae; genus Ruminococcus; species Ruminococcus sp. OM04-4AA. Next base: position 38,352 of record NZ_QTZH01000004.1, read on the forward strand.
AGGTTCCACTGCTCTGCATATTTCAGAACACACTTCTCAAGTTCTTTTCCGTTATTATCAATCAGCTCACAGGAAAGAATGATGAATCCTTTTCCTTCTTCCTGACCAAATTTCTGGAAACGGCGATATAAGAACTGTGTCAGCTTTCCAGGGTAAGAGTTTGCCGGAACATCTGTGAACTGGCAGGATGGATCGTAAGCGATTCCAGCCTCGGTTGTGTTACATGTAATGAATCTTAAATCCGGGTTAGAAGCACACTCAAGAACAGCTTCGAAATCAGCATATGGGTTCAGGCAACGGCTTACGCAGGAAATGACACGTTTCTTATTTACTTCCTTTCCGTCCTGGAATCCTCTTAAGAAGAGTGTGTAAAGTCCTTCCTGCTCATTGATCATGTCGGCAAGACCTGGTCCGATCGGCTGGCAGAGAACAACCTTGGAGTTGAATCCTGCCTTTTCATTCATAACATCAATAAAGTAGTCAACGAATGCACGAAGGAAGTTACCTTCACCAAACTGAAGCACACGTTCCGGTGCATTTTCCAGAAGATATCCGGAATAATTCTGTTCTTTTAAAGTTTCATAAGAAAGCTTTTTCATAATTGTATCGTCCTTTCCATAAAATATATATCAATGATTCTTAAAGTGTTACACCTTGTTTAAAGATCGCCATGTCATGGAAACCAGCTTCTTCAGATTTTGATTTCTTACCGGATGCGATATTAATGACGAAGTCAAGCAGCTGATCTGCAAGTTCATCCGCCGGTGTGTCATCAACGAGGACACCACAGTTGAAGTCAATCCAGTTCTTTTTCTTCTCAGCGAGAAGATTGTTTGTAGAAATCTTTACAGTCGGTACCGGGCATGCGAATGGTGTTCCTCGTCCTGTAGTAAAGAGGACGATGTGCGCACCGGATGCAGCCAGTGCAGTTGCGGCAACCAGATCATTTCCAGGTGCGCTTAAAAGGTTGAGTCCCTTTGTACAGACTGGTTCGCCGTAAGCAAGGACACCTTTGACAGGAGCTGTACCGGACTTCTGTGTACATCCAAGAGACTTGTCTTCCAGTGTGGAGATTCCACCCTTCTTATTTCCAGGAGACGGGTTCTCATAGATTGTCTGTCCGTGACGTTTAAAGTATTCTTTGAAGTCATTGATCAGAGTAACTGTCTTATCGAAAAGAGCTTCGTTCTCACAACGGTTCATAAGTAACGTCTCAGCTCCGAACATCTCAGGAACTTCTGTAAGGATTGTGGAACCGCCCATGGCGATCAGACGGTCAGAAAATCCACCAACAGTCGGGTTCGCTGTAATACCGGAAAGTCCGTCAGAACCACCACATTTCATACCAATTACAAGTTCACTGCAGCTGATCGGTTCTCTGTGGAACTGTTCTGCGTAAGCGGCAAGCTCACGTACAACCTCGATTCCGTCTGCAATCTCATCTTCACATTCCTGCGCAACAAGAAAACGCACACGTTCCGGATCATATTCTCCTATGTATTTCTTCAGTTCATCAATGTTACTGTTTTCACAGCCAAGTCCGAGAACAAGAACACCACCGGCATTTGGATGGTTGACCAGGTCTGCCAGAATCTGACGTGTGTGCTCCTGATCGTCACCCATCTGGGAACATCCATATGGATGAGTGAATGCGATCACACCTTCTACATTCTCAGTTACAAAGCGCTGGGAACCTTTCTCGATTGCCTGTGCCACATTGTTGACACATCCGACAGTCGGAACGATCCAGATCTCATTACGAACACCGACGCGTCCGTCCTTTCTTCTGTAACCGTTGAAGAAACGTGCTTCCTTCTCAGCGAGAGGAGTAGTTTCTTTATTATAAGTATATGTAAGAAGGTCACCAAGTCCTGTTTTCATATTGTGAGTATGGATCCAGGAGCCCTTTGCGATATCTGTCTTTGCAACTCCGATGGGATTTCCATATTTAATAACGGATTCACCTTCGGCGATATCAGTTAAAGCAAATTTATGTCCCTGTGGGATGTCTTCTGTTAATATTACTGTCTGACCGTCGAGCTGGATCTCTGTTCCTTTCTTAAGAGGAGACAGTGCAACTGCGACTTTATCAGCAGGATGGATTTTAATAAATGGTTTCAAAGGTCGATTGATCCTCCTTCCAATGTGTATCAATAGAAACTTCTTTTTATAAATGTAATGTTTTAAAATGTAATTGCTTACAGATTATGTAAGAGCTTACATAAAAAGTAAACCGAAATCAGAAAAAGGTCAATATAAAAATGGGAAAACAACAAATTTTGTGAAAAAGCTACAAAAACAAAGAATAAAAATTGTGAAAAAATAAACGAGAAATTGTTTGCAATCGAGTACAATGCACGTTATACTTAATTTATAAATGTAAGAGCTTACACAAGAAACGGTGTAAATGCGGCGAACAAGGAAAACCAGGAGGAAGCACTAACATCTTAATGCAATATGGAATGCGTTACTTCCAGAATATTTCTATAAAAAGAACAGACAGTTCGATCGCCGGGGATTCAATGAATAAAGGAAAAGAATATGAGAAACAGGATTAAAAAAATTATCAGCACTGTTCTCTGTGCAGGTCTTGTTGCCGGTCTGGCAGGAGGATGCAGCGGAACAGGGGATATCAATGGGGGAAAACGAATCATTCGTGTTGCTCTGTCCCAGTCAGAGACACATCCGGAGTATACAGGAATGGAAAAGTTTAAAGAAGTTGTAGAGGAAAAACTTGGAGATAAATATGAAGTTCAGATTTATCCAAACGAGCTCCTTGGTGGACAGACAAAAGCAATCGAGCTGACGCAGACAGGTGCGATCGACTTCGTAGTAGCAGGTACGCCAAACCTTGAGATCTTTGCAGATGTATATGAAGTATTCAGTATGCCATACCTCTTTACATCAGAAGAAGCTTATTTCGCATCAATGAATGATACCGATTATATGGAAAAGGTTTATGAGTCTACAGATGATACAGGACTTCGTGTTATGACATGGTTCAACGTTGGATCAAGAAACTTCTATGCAAAGAAACCAATCAACACACCGGATGACCTGAAAGGTCTGAAGATGCGTGTTCAGCAGAGTCCGGCCAGTGTAAAGATGGCGAATGCATTTGGCGCAGCCGCTTCTCCGATGAGTTTCGGTGAAGTATACACAGCGATCCAACAGGGAGTTATCGACGGAGCGGAGAACAATGAGCTGGCTCTGACAGAGAACAAACACGGTGAGGTTGCCAAATATTATTCTTATACAATGCACCAGATTATTCCTGATGTTCTGATCGCAAACCTGAAGTTCCTCAACGGACTGAACGATGAAGAGAAAGAGATCTTCTATGATGCGGCACAGCAGGCAACAGAGACAGAGATGGAAGCATGGGATACTCAGGTAGAGCAGGCTAAGAAGATTGCACAGGACGATATGGGCGTTGAATTCATTTACCCGGACATCAACCTGTTTAAAGATAAGGTAAGCAATGTACAGCAGGAGATGCTTGATGCGAACCCGGATATCCAGAATCTGTATGACCACATCCAGATGTACAATGAAAAATATGCGAATACATCAGATTCATCTGATACAGCAGAGACAAAGGAGGCGAAGTAAGATGGAAGCATTACATAAGATCAGAAAAGGTATTGATACAGTCTTAAGCTCAGCCTGTGTACTGCTGTTTGCAATGATGGTAGTCGTTGGAACATATCAGATCGTAACAAGATTCATATTCAACAAACCAAGTACTGTATCAGAAGAGCTTCTTACATATACATTTGCATGGATGGCAATGCTTGCTTCCGCTTATGTATTCGGTAAGAGAGACCACATGAAAATGAGTTTCTTAGTAGACAAGCTTCCGGAAGGAAAGAGAAGAGTGCTTGATATCGTGATCGAAGTACTAATCGTTTTCTTCGCAGCAGCAGTATTGATCTACGGTGGTGTTACAATCATGAATCTGACAATGACACAGAAAACAGCATCTCTTGGAGTATCCATGGGTGTGATCTACGCAGTTATGCCGATCAGTGGAGTTCTGATTGCAGTCTACGGACTTCTTAACATTGCAGATATGTGTACAGGAAATTATGTACAGAAAATAGAGGAATAGGGGGGAATTAGAAGATGAATATAGCAGTATTGTCAGGATTAATTATTTTAGTCCTTCTTGTAATCATGCTGATTGCAGGAGTGCCGATCGCAGTAGCGCTTGGAGTATCTTCTGTATGTGCAATTCTTCCGGTCATGGATGTAGATGTAGCCGTTCTGACAGGATCCCAGAGAATTTTCTCCGGAATCTCCGTATTCAGTCTGCTGGCTATTCCGTTTTTCATCCTTGCAGGAAATATTATGAATAAAGGTGGTATCGCAGTCCGCCTGATCAACCTTGCAAAACTTATCACAGGCCGTGCACCTGGAGCACTGGCCCAGACAAATGTTCTCGCCAACATGCTCTTTGGTTCCATCTCCGGTTCCGGTACAGCCGCAGCATCCGCTATGGGATCTATCATCGGACCAATCGAGAAAGAAGAAGGATATGACCCGAACTTCTCAGCAGCAGTTAATATCGCAACAGCACCGACAGGACTTTTGATTCCACCAAGTAACGTAATGATCACATTCTCACTTGTAAGTGGAGGAACTTCTGTAGCAGCACTTTTCATGGCAGGATATATCCCGGGAATCCTCTGGGGACTTGCATGTATGCTCGTAGTCTATTTCATTGCCAAGAAGAGAGGCTACCGCGCAAAGACAAAATTCACAGCCAAAGAAGCAGGAAATGTAATCCTTCAGGCACTCCCATGTCTGCTTCTGATCGTAATCGTTATCGGGGGAATCATCTTTGGTGTGTTCACAGCAACAGAAGGATCTGTAGTGGCAGTAGTATACAGCCTGTGTCTTTCTCTGTTTGTGTATAAATCAATCAAGATCAAAGAGCTTCCGAAGATTTTCAAGGACAGTGCAGAGATGACAGGAATCATCATCTTCCTGATTGGAGTATCCAGTATCATGTCATGGGTTATGGCATTTACAAATATTCCGGCAATCGTATCTGCAGGACTTCTTGCAATCAGCAGCAACAAATATGTCATCTTCCTTCTGATCAATGTCATCCTTCTTGTAGTTGGAACATTCATGGATATGACACCAGCCTGCCTGATCTTTACACCAATCTTTCTTCCGGTATGTACAGCACTCGGAATGAACACGATCCACTTCGGAATCATGATGATCTTCAACCTGTGTATCGGAACAATCACTCCACCGGTTGGAACAACACTCTTCGTTGGTGTTAAAGTCGGAGGCGTTAAGATCGAAACCGTATTTAAACAGCTGCTCGTATATTTCGCAGCAATCTTTATCGTACTGCTGCTGGTAACATACATTCCGGCACTCAGCCTGACACTTCCAAAACTACTCGGATATATCTAAAGAATCCGCCTGTTTTGATACACACAAAGAGCGCGCAACAATTCTATGTGCGCTCTTTAAACTACAATTAATAAGAGTTAGAAATGGAGAATAGTAAGATGAAAGCATTTATGGACAAAGACTTTTTATTATCATCAGAGACATCACAGAAACTTTTCCACGAGTACGCAGAAAATATGCCAATCGTAGATTATCATTGTCATATCAATCCGCAGGAAATTGCAGAGGATAGAAAATTTGAGAATATTACACAGGTATGGCTTGGCGGAGATCATTATAAATGGCGTCAGATGCGTTCTAACGGTGTGGATGAATATTATATTACAGGTGGCGCAAGCGACCGTGAAAAATTCCAGAAATGGGCAGAGACACTTGAGAAAGCAATCGGAAACCCGCTGTATCATTGGAGCCACTTAGAGCTGCAGAGATATTTCGGATATACAGGACATCTGTGTGGCGAGACAGCAGAGGAAGTATGGAACCTGTGCAACGCAAAGTTGCAGGAAGATGGAATGTCTGTAAGAAATCTGATCCGTCAGTCTAATGTAAAATTGATTTGTACAACAGATGATCCGGTAGATTCTCTTGAATGGCATAAGAAACTGGCAGAGGATGAGACATTTGAAGTAAAAGTACTTCCTGCATGGCGTCCGGACAAGGCAATGAACCTTGAGAAACCGGAATATGCTGATTACATTAAGACACTTTCAGAAGTAAGCGGAATTGAAGTAAAAGACTTCGCAACCATGAAAGAAGCAATCCTGAACAGAATGGATTTCTTTGATTCTATGGGATGTTGTGTGTCTGACCATGCTCTGGAATATGTAATGTATGCACCAGCTTCTGAGGAAGAAGTAGATGCGATCTTCAAGAAAGCACTCGCTGGCGAAGGTGTATCAAGAGAAGAGGAAATGAAGTTCAAGATGGCATTCATGCAGTTTGTTGCCAGAGCTTACCACAAAAAGAACTGGGTAATGCAGATCCATTACGGCTGCAAGCGTGATAACAATGCCCTGATGTATGCAAAGCTCGGACCGGATACAGGATTCGACTGTATCAACAACTATGCTCCAAGTGCACAGACAGCAGATTTCCTTAACTCACTGATCGCAACAGATGAGCTTCCGAAGACCATCCTGTATTCTCTGAATCCATGTGATAACGAAGCAATCGGAACAATTCTCGGATGCTTCCAGGGAACAGAGGCAGCAGGCAAGATCCAGCAGGGAAGCGCATGGTGGTTCAACGATCACAAGACAGGTATGATCGCTCAGATGACATCCCTTGCAAACCTGGGGCTTCTGTCTAATTTCGTAGGTATGCTGACAGACTCCAGAAGTTTCCTGTCTTATACAAGACATGAGTACTTCAGAAGAATCCTCTGTGAACTCATCGGAGGATGGGTAGAGAACGGAGAGTACCCGGCTGACTATAAGGTACTTGAGAAGATTGTAAAAGGTATTTCCTATGATAATGCAGTGAAATACTTTGGATTTGATGTGGAATAGTTTCGAGGTTGAAATAACGAGAAATTTGCGTTAAAATTTATCTGTAGAGTCGCTTGTGAAAGGAAAAACCATTCATGGATGACAGAAATTAGAAAGAGAGGGCACGACGATTAACATATATGATATAGCGAAGCTTTCTGGTGTGTCCATTGCAACTGTGTCCAGAGTGGTCAATGGAAGCCCGAGAGTAAGCGAGAAAACAAAACAGAAAGTGTTGGCTGTCATGGAGGAGAATGATTACACGCCGAATGTCTTCGCGAGAGGTCTTGGACTTGGATCAATGAAGACAGTGGGAATCATTTGTCCGGATATTTCAGACAGTTACATGTCTAAAGCTGTTTCTTATTTAGAAAGCCGTTTACATGAATACGGATACGACTGTATCCTCGGCTGCAGTGGATTCAAGCAGAAAGAGAAAGAAAATTACGTGAATCTGTTATTGTCAAAGAAGATTGACACCCTCGTACTTGTAGGTTCCACTTATGCAGGGAATGGAAAAGACGAGGATGACACAGATTACATCAGAGAAGCCGCAGAACAGACACCAATCTTTATCATCAACGGTAGAGTGTGTGGCAAAAATATCTATTGCGCCTGCGCAGATGATTATCATGCAACTTATGAAGTGACAAAGTCCATGATTCGCAGAGGAAGAGAGAGAATCCTCTTCATGTATGATTCAGATTCCTTCAGCGGACGCCAGAAGATGAAAGGATATGAGGCTGCACTTGCAGACGCAGGATATCCGATCAGAGGCGAATTGAAATTCCGCACGAAGAATGACATTGAATATACGAAGAATCTCCTCTTAGAATACAGCAGAACTCTGGAGTTTGACGGAGTACTTGCAACAGACGATGCGATGGCAGTCGGAGCAGTGAAATATGCGAAGGTGAAAGCTATCTCCGTTCCGGAAAAACTATCGATCAGTGGATACAATGATTCCATTATGGCAATCAGTAGCGAACCGGAGCTGACTTCCGTGGACAGTAAGCTTAATGTGCTTTGCAAGACAACTGTAGATCATATGATCAGCCTTCTGGAGAAGCAGGAAGAGATTGAGAAAAATGTAGTTGTGCCTTGCGAGATCGTGAAGCGGTGCACGACAGATTTTTAGAAAAAAGAAGAATGGTGATGCGAAATCGAGAGTGTATGGGGATACATTCTCGATTTTTTTGTCTGACCTTTTGCCCCGGATATCTATAGATTAATGAGGAAAATCATGATAAGATAGAAGCACATGAAACGGACTGTATAGAAAAATGGAGGTTGTCAGAAGTATGGGAGGTTATCTGAATCCAGGAAGTGATCTTTTTGAAATGGCTTTGAGATCACAGATATTTGTTGATAAAAGCGGATTGATAGAAAAAACAAATCGCTGTGTGCGAACATTACAGAGATATATTTGCGTGAGCAGACCAAGAAGATTCGGAAAATCTATGGGTGTTGATATGCTTGCGGCTTATTATGACAGAAGTGTAGATACAAAGGAATTGTTTCAAGAATTAAAAATCAGCAGCACGAAAGAATATGAAAAACATTTGAATCAATATGATGTTTTGAAAATAAATATGCAGGAATTCCTTAGTGCAACCGAAAATATAGATCAGATGCTTCGAATGTTAAATGATTACCTCCTCTTTGACCTGAAAGAACAGTATGGACAGGTACGATTCCGTGACGAAAACAATCTGGTTCAGGTAATGAAAGATGTTTATAGTTATACAAAACATCCTTTTGTAATATTAATTGATGAGTGGGACTGTCTGTTTCGAGAATATCAGCAAGATCAGGAAGCGCAGAAAAAATATCTGGATTTTTTAAGATTCTGGTTGAAAGATAAAGAGTATGTGGCGTTGGCTTATATGACAGGAATTCTTCCAATCAAAAAATATGGTTCTCACTCCGCACTCAATATGTTCACAGAATATTCCATGACAGATCCGGGCGATCTGGCAGAGTACTTTGGTTTTACAGAAACAGAAGTTGAAATTTTATGCAAAAAATATGAAATGAGTTTTGAAGAAGCAAGTGCGTGGTACAATGGGTATCATTTGATTTCACACGAAGATGGAGTGCGAAAAGTTCATTCCATGTATAGTCCGAAATCTGTAGTAGAAGCCATGCAGAAGAGAAAATTCGGAACATATTGGAATCAGACAGAGACGTACGAAGCACTCAAAGTATATATTCAGATGAACATGGATGGATTGAAAGATATCATTATTGAAATACTTGCAGGAGAAAGCGCACGCATCAATACAGGAACATTCAGCAATGATATGACAACATTTGCAACAAAAGATGATGTATTGACCTTGTTGGTACACTTGGGATATCTGACCTATGATAATGAGAAAGAAACAGTTGAAATCCCAAATAGAGAAGTGTCTCAGGAATACGTAAATGCAATCAGTACAATGGATTGGACAGAAGTAATTCGGTCAATAAATGCTTCTAGAAAATTGTTGGAAGCATTGTGGGATATGGATAGCGAAAAGGTTGCAAATGGAATTGAACAGGCTCATAAAGAGATTTCAATATTGGAGTACAATGATGAGAACTCATTAAGCTGTGCAGTTAATCTGGCATTTTACTTTGCAAGAGAATATTATACTATTATTAGAGAAATGCCAGGTGGTAGAGGATTTGCGGATATTTGTATGATACCAAGAAAAATTCATCTTGATAAACCAGCTGTTATGATTGAACTGAAGTGGGATAAAAGTGCAGAAGGTGCGATACAGCAGATTAAAAATAAAGAATATATAGATGCACTGAAAGATTATCAAGGTGATTTGCTCTTAGCAGGTATTAATTACGATAAAAAGACGAAAAAACATAGCTGTATTATCGAAAAATGGAATCTGTAAGATTGTATGAATAAAAAGGAAACGCATTGATTAAATAGCATTCTTGAAAACAGGAAAGGACTACAACCAACATGTTATACGATGAAATCATGAAGATAGTGACACTGGCAGGGGAACTGATGCTTCAGGCACAGGACGAGGAACTGACAGTTTTTGATAAAGAAGGAACCGCAAACTTTGTGACAAAGCATGACAAGGAGATTCAGTTTTATCTGATTCAGAACCTGCGTCAGCTTATACCGGAAGCGACATTTCTTGCAGAGGAAGACGGGATGCAGCAGGAACTTGGAGATGGCTATTGTTTCATTATAGATCCGATTGACGGAACGACGAACTTTATTTTTGATTACAAGCATAGTTGCATTTCAGTCGGATTGACAAAGTTTGGAAGAATGCTGTTTGGCTGTGTTTACAACCCTTACACAAGAGAAATGTATTCCGCTGTGAAAGGTGAAGGGGCGAAGCTGAACGGAAAAGAGATTCACTGTTCGGATAAAGGACTTGCAGATAATCTGGTTGCATTCGGAACTGCACGGTATCAGACAGAAGATACAGACAGAATCTTTGACCATGCGAAGAAGCTGTATCTGAACAGCCTTGGAATTCGTGCCGGTGGTTCTGCAGCACTTGATATCTGCCGTGTGGCATCCGGTGCAAATGGAGTCTATCTTGAACTAATGCTGTATCCGTGGGATTATGCGGCAGCATCACTGATCGTGATGGAAGCCGGAGGGTTTATCTCAACAGCAGAGGGTGGAATGATCACGTTGGATCAGCCGTGTTCCATCCTGGCAGCAGGACGGCAGTGCTGGAAGGAAGCAAGCCAGTTGTTGAGTGAATAATCAGAAGAATGGAATAGAGAGAAAAAATAGAAGGGAACTGAATTCATATGTTTACGCATGAGATGATAAAGTCTTTTAATCAGTTGGAGATGGATGTATATAATTATATTATCAGCAATGAAGAGAAAGTAGTATATATGAAAGTACGTGAACTGGCAGAGGAGGTTCATGTTTCGACAACAACGATCCTTCGCTTTTGTAAAAAGGTAGGATGCGAGGGATATTCTGAATTTCGTTTGAAATTAAAACAGGAAGTCAACAGCAAAGAACAGAAGAAAATCAATATGGATCTTACTGCGGTTAAAGATTTCTTTGAGAGGGTGCAGACACAGGCATTTGCTGAGAATATCCAGGAAGCTGTGAAGTTACTTACAAAGGCATCGTCAATTATATTTGTAGGAGTGGGAAATTCTTCTATTATAGGAAAGTATGGAGCAAGATATTTTAATAATGTAGGTTGGTTTTCTTTTGCAATTGATGATCCATTTACTCCGGTATTTCGCGGAAAAGGTGAGAGGACAGCTACGGTTGCATTGTCTGTATCAGGAGAGACAGAGCAGACACTGATGCTGGCAGAAAAGCTGAAAAGAAGAGGGAGCAGCCTGATATCTATTACAAATAAGGCAAACTGTTCTTTGGCGAAGATGAGTGACTGCAATATAAATTATTATGTTTCAGAGTATAAAAAAGACGAAAATTATGATCTGACATCCCAAATGGCAGTCGTTTTTATTTTGGAATTAATCGGAAGAGAATTGGAGGGCGTCCATAACGATACAGATGATCTGTTTCAAAATGATATGGAAGACTTATTTCATTAAGGTTGTAGAATGTAATGGTACGAATAGTAACCAGATAAGTAACAAAAAAAACAGGATACACGAAAAAGTATCATAATATACAAAAAAGGAAAAGGAAAACAGTGCATTTTACACAATAAAGTAGAATGCCCTGTTTTTTTTATGTAACAAATTCCGTCTATATGGAACGGAAACCAGAAACAGGAAAAAGTACTGACAAAATGGAAAATGCCTGTTATACTAGCACCATCAAAACAAATGGGAAAAAATTAAGGAGGAAACAATCATGGTAATTCGATTATTTTGTGCAGCAGGAATGTCAACAAGTCTTCTGGTAAAAAAGATGGAAGAGGCAGCAAAGGAAAAAGGAAAAGATGCTGACATCGCAGCATATCCATTTACAGATATGGAACGCATGATTGAAGGCGTGGATGTAGCACTGCTCGGACCACAGGTAGGATATCAGCTTGCCAGAGCAAAAGAGATCTGTGATCCAAAAGGGGTTCCGGTAGATGTGATCCCAATGCAGGATTATGGAATGTGCAATGGAATGAATGTTTTGAAATTTGCATATAAGCTTGCGAAAAATAAATAAGAGAAAACAAAGATACACAATTTAAAGCAAAAAAACAGAGCAAAGGGTAGCAGCAAATGAAAGAGAAATTTAACGAAAAAGTAATCCCTGTGATCCTTAAGTTTATTAATACAAAGGGAATACAGTCAATAAAAAATGGTATGGTGACTTCCATGTCTCCTCTGATCATCGGATCAATCTTCCTGATCCTGTCAAACTTTCCGATAAAGGCAGTTGTCGATGTATTAGAGTCTACAGGAATCAAAGCAGTATTAGATCAGGCATGTGGCGCAACATTCTCCATCAGTGCGATGATCGCAGTTATCGGTATCAGCTATAGCTATGCGAAACTGGAAAATCAGGAACCACTCAACTGTGCAATTATTTCATTGGCATCATTCTTGATTCTGATGCCTTCGTCCAAAACAACAGAAAGTGGAGAAGTTGTTGGTGGAATCATTGATAAGACATGGACAGCAGGACAGGGAATGATTGGAGCAATCATTGTCGGATTGATCGTACCGCTTGTTTACTGCTGGTTTTTGAAGAAAAATATACGTATTAAAATGCCGGCCGGAGTTCCGGAAGGTGTAACAAATGCATTCTCAGCATTAATCCCGGCATTCGTAATCCTGACAGGGACTGCAGTAATTCACGGTATCTGTTCTATTGGATTCAACACAACAGGTATGGAAATTATTTACAAAGTTGTTCAGACACCACTTCAGAAAATGACAGACTCCCTTGGTGGAGCAGTTCTGATGTGCTTTACAGGACCATTCCTGTGGTTCTTCGGAGTTCATGGTTCAACAGTAGTTGGTGGAATCATGACAGGACTTTTACAGGCAAACAGTCTTGCAAACCAGGCTATTATTGACAGTGGTGTAGAACTTACAATAGCAAACGGAGGCCATATTGTAACACAGCAGTTTTATGATCAGTTTATCAATATAACAGGTGCAGGTATCACAATCGGACTTGTAATGTATATGTTCTTCTTTGCAAAATCAAAACAGTTGAAAGCACTTGGTAAAGTTGGAATTATTCCGGCATTATTTGGAATCAATGAGCCAGTTCTGTTTGGTACTCCGATCGTTATGAACCCAATGCTTGCAATTCCGTTTATTGGAATGCCTGTGATCGCATGTTTAATCCAGTATTTTGCACTGTATACAGGAATCTGCCCATTATATGGAGCAACACAGATCCCATGGACTTGTCCACCGATTATCTCAGGATTCCTTTTAGCAGGATGGAAAAGTGCTTTGCTTCAGTTAGTAATCCTTTGTGTTTCATTCTTTGTTTATCTGCCATTCATTAAGAAGGTTGACAAGATGAATCTGGTTCAGGAGAAGAATCAGCCAGTAGAAGATGAGGATGAAGACTGGTAAAATCAGAATTTAAAAATAATAAAAGCAGGACAGGAGACAAAAATGGACGAAAAATTTGAATTGGCATGTTTTCAGATTATTACATATGTAGGTACAGCAAGAACACATTTTATCAATGCAATCCATTGTGCGAAAGAGGGAAAATATGATGAGGCAGCAGAGCTGATCAAACAAGGAGATGAAGCCTTTTCACTTGGGCATAACGCTCATGCAGACCTTCTGACAATGGATGCAAACGGAGAGATTTCTAATGGATACATGCTTCTGATGCATGCAGAAGATCAGCTTATGAGTGCAGAGAGTTTCCGTATTCTCGCAGATGAATTCATTGCACTGTATAAGAGAATTGATGAGAAATAATCATCAAGATGTAATTGGATATAGAAACAGAAAAGTTGGGGGCAAAAGCCCCCAACACTATTATACAAAGCAATTAAGACAACAGGAAGGAAATAACAATGGGATTTCGAAAAGATTTTCTCTGGGGCGGCGCAGTTGCTGCTCATCAGCTGGAGGGTGCCTATGATCGAGATGGAAAAGGCTTGAGCATTATGGACGTTGTAACCAGCGGAGATGTAAATACAAGAAGAAGAATAACAGGTGAAATACTAAAAGGCGAGAATTATCCGAATCATGAAGCAATCGATTTTTATGATTACTATAAAGAAGATATCCGCTTATTTGCGGAAATGGGATTCAAGTGTTTCCGTACAAGTATTGCATGGACACGTATCTTCCCAAATGGTGATGAAGAGCAGCCGAATGAAGCCGGATTAAAATTCTATGATGACATGTTTGATGAATGTCTGAAATATGGAATCGAACCAGTGATCACACTGAGTCACTTTGAGATGCCTCTGCATCTTGTACAAGAGTACGGTGGATGGAGAAACAGAAAACTGATTGATTTCTTCGTGAAATTTGCAGTAACATGCTTTGAGCGATACAAAGACAAAGTAAAATATTGGATGACATTTAATGAGATTAACAACCAGGCAGATATCGGTGACGGATTCATGCTTTACGCTAATTCCGGGATTGTAGTTAAACCAGAAGAAAATGTAGAAGAATTGATGTATCAGGCATCTCACTACGAACTGGTTGCCAGTGCCGAAGCGATAAAAGCAGGACATAAGATCAATCCCAAATTTCAGATTGGCTGCATGATCGCAATGTGCCCGATTTATCCGGCTACCTGCCGTCCGGAAGATATACTGCAGGCTGAAAAAGCCATGCAGAAAAGATATTATTATACAGATGTGCATGTAAAAGGAGAATACCCTGTAAATATTTTGAAATACTGGGAAAGAAAAGACCTTAAGATTGACGTAACAGAAGAAGATCTTGCAGTGTTAAAACAGGGCTGTGTCGATTACATCGGTTTCAGTTATTATATGTCTTTCTGTACAAAAGCAAAACCAGACAATCCGGAATATGATTACCGTGGAGAAAAGGATCGTATAAAGAATCAGTATGTAAAGGCAAGTGAATGGGGATGGCAGATTGATCCGATTGGACTGCGCTATTCATTGAACTGGTTTACAGATCGCTACAAAGTACCATTGTTTATTGTAGAAAATGGATTTGGAGCATATGATACTTTAGAAGAGGATGGAAGCATCCACGATCCATACCGTGTAGAATATCTGCAACACCACATTTCAGAAATGAAAAAGGCGGTAGAGGAAGATGGTGTAGATCTGATGGGTTATACACCATGGGGATGCATCGACCTTGTCAGTGCAGGAAGCGGTGAGATGGATAAGAGATATGGATTCATCTATGTGGATAAACATAATGATGGAACAGGAGATTTGTCCAGAAGAAAGAAAGATTCTTTCGAGTGGTATAAAGAAGTTATTTCAACAAACGGCGAAAATATCAATTAGTTGACAAGATGATTGTTAAAGAAGAGTGTCTATATCAAGGAACGATAAAAGGTTCTGATATAGACACTTTTTTGGTTACTGATTTTATAGTATTGGGCAAATGGGATTTGTTGAGTATTTTAGTGAACAATGTTACAATACTAGTAGTATCAGATTGTGTAGATAAAGTTGCAGAGTAGAAAGCGAGGGGAAATATTATGCATCCGGTAATAAGCATTGGAAAACAAAATTTCGCATCATTGCGGGAGAACAACTGCTTTTATATAGATAAATCTGACCTGATCAGAGAATGGTGGGAATCACAGGATGAGATCACACTGATTACAAGACCTCGTCGTTTTGGCAAGACATTAAATATGAGTATGCTGAATAATTTCTTCTCGAACCTATATACGGATAAGAAGAAATTATTCGAAGATCTTTCTGTCTGGAAAGAAGAAAAATATCAGAAATTACAAGGAACATATCCAGTGATATTCATTAGCTTTGCTACAATTAAAGGTGCTGATTATCAGGATGCAAGAGATGGAATCATCATGGCGATCAATGAAGCATATTCCGAGCATCGTTATCTCCTGGAATGGAACGGCCTTACAGAAGGTGAGCGAAGATGCTTTGAAGAACTGGATAATTACGCCAAGAATCCAGGAATGAAAGAACCGGTAGCAAATGATACAATCTGCAATGCAGTTAAGAATCTGTCCAATTGTCTGTATCGTTATTATGAGAAGAAAGTTCTGATTCTTCTGGACGAATACGATACACCGATGCAAGAAGCATATCTCTATGAATATTGGGAAGAATTCATTGCTTTTATAAGAAACTTTTTCAATGCAACATTTAAAACCAATCCATATCTTGAAAGAGCAATGATGACTGGCATCACGAGAGTGTCGAAGGAATCGGTATTTTCTGATTTGAACAACTTAAATGTTGTTACAACAACATCAGAAGAATATGAATCAAGCTTTGGATTTACTGAAGAAGAAGTATTCCATGCATTGGAAACAATGGGAATGTCACAAGAAAAACAGCTTGTAAAATCCTGGTATGACGGATTTATATTTGGAAAACAGAAAGACATTTATAATCCGTGGTCTATCACAAACTATCTGGATAAAAAACAATTGCGTCCGTATTGGGCAGATACAAGTTCGAATGGTTTGATCAATCGACTGATCAGACAATCCTCATCGGAAATCAAAGAACGGATGGAAGAGCTTCTGCAAGGAAAAGAAATCGTAGTAAATTTTGACGAACAGATTGTGTTTGAACAGCTGGATCAGGATGAGAATGCCATCTGGAGTCTGATGCTGGCAAGCGGATATCTGAAGGCAACAGACGTAGAATATCGAGGAGTTCTAAGAGAACCATGGTATCATCTGATGATTACTAATTTGGAAACAACCGCAATGTTCTCAAATTTATTTAAGGGATGGTTTCATCAGAGCAGATCGAATTATAATCAATTTATGAAGGCACTGCTCGCCGGTGATCTGGATGCGATGAACTATTATATGAATCAGGTTTCAATGGCAACATTTAGTTACTTTGACACATCAGGAAATGAAGAAGGACCAAGTGAGCCGGAACGATTTTATCATGGCTTTGTATTGGGATTGATTGCGGATCAGGCAGATCAATATGAAATCTGTTCGAATCGAGAGAGCGGATTTGGAAGATATGATGTAATGATGATTCCAAGGGAACAGGGAGATAAACAATATCCTGCAATCATTATGGAGTTTAAAGTTCGTAACTCAAGGAAAGAAAAAACGTTGGAAGAGACAGTGGAGCATGCGCTGAATCAGATTGAAGAAATGAACTATGATGCACAGCTTTTTGCACGTGGATTCAAAAAAGAAGAAATCAGACATTATGGATTTGCATTTGAAGGAAAGAAGATTCTAATCGGGATGCGAGAATAATGTTACAAAACATAGTGAAAAAGTGCAGAAAAATGTTACAGAAACCGATAAAAAACGCGGAAAAATGTAACGAAACACATCGAATAACCTCGGAAAAATGTAGATATGAGGTGGATCTGGCGGGATTATGAAAAGTTATCCACATTTTATAAACAAAAAAATTGAGTTATAAATAATAGCGAAGAAGGGTCAATATTCGAGTTTGTTAAGAAATCCAGAAATATTGACTCTTCTTTTTTGAACCTATGAAGAGGTAAAATAAAGGGTATAAGTTTTTCACCTACCCCCGATACTCCCCCGGCTGGCAGTGATACTTCTCCTGAAATTTCTTATAGAAGAAGGTGACATTTTCATATCCGGCTCGCTGGGCAATTTCGGTTACCGGAAGTGCTGTCTGTCTCAGCAGGTTGGCGGCAGTCTGCAGTTTCTGCGCCTGGATCAATTGAATATAAGTCATACCGGTATATTTCTTGAGAAGACGCGTGACATAGTTTGGACTGATATGGAAAAAGTCAGCGACAGATTCCTGTGTACATGTTCTGAAATTCCGTTCCATATAACGCAGCATAGGAATCACAACGCTGTTGTGTGAGTAGGAGTCCCCCCTTGTCAAATCGTCTTCATAGACATTGATCAATTCCGCCATGATCGTGTAAAAAAGATGCATGATGATATCTGTAGAATTAATGGATGGATCAAAGCACTCACAGAACAGTTCATTAAAGAACATCGGAATTCTACGGTCGTTTTCTGAGTGGAAAAGCAGGTAGTGGTCATGGTCAGTCTTTTCGTTGATCGCATTAATAAAAAAGCGGGAGAGTATACTGTCATTAGAAAACTGATTAAACATATGCTCACGCAGAAAGTCCGTCTTGGGGATAATGCTGATCATGATATCATTCTCTCCAAGCGGAGCAATTGAGTGCGGGCAGTTTGTGTCAATCAGGAGAACCTGGTTCTTTTGCAGAGTGATCGGGTGTCCGTCAATAACCTGCGGGCAGCTTCCGGAATAGACATAGTTAATCTCAATGTGGGTATGGATATGTTCTGGAACTGTACTGAAGCGGGAATTCTTCTTAATTGATATTTCCGAGAGTTCCGCATTAAGTCCGGGAGAGTGATCGGCTGGCTTGTTGTCAAGTGGGGAATAAGCAACATCTAAGTCCAATATAGTGTATTCTACGCCATTACATTGTTTTCTCGGCATATCTTTCCAGCCATCATAGACATATCCATTGTGATATTTCTCCTCACTTGGGGATAACGTGGTAAGATAATGATGTAGTGCTTTCAGATTCATAAGACAGGTACCTCCTTTGCATGAAGTGTAGCAGATTGTGTGGAAATGGTCAATAAAAAGTGAGGAATCTGATATTTTTTTCTAATATGTGGTTGGCTATAATATAGACAATAAAGAAATGCATTTCGAGAAACTATTAGATATTAAGTGTGAGTGATGAATGGGAGGAACGTACATCATGGCAAAAGAAGATTATGGACAGCTGGCAAAGGAAGTAGTAGCTGCTGTTGGAGGGAAAGAAAATATTGTTAGTGTATCAAATTGTATGACACGTTTACGTTTTGTTTTGAAGGATGATACAATTCCAAATAAGGATGAGGTGAGCAAGATGAAGGGTGTCAAAGGCGTTATGAATCAGGGTGGTCAGTACCAGGTGATCATTGGTACTCATGTAAGTGAAGTAGTTAAGTTTGTAAAGACAGAAGCCGGAATCACAGGGAACAGTAAGGCGGTAAATAAAGAAGATTACCAGGTGATGAAAAAAGACAGTCTTTGGAACCGTTTCTTTAAGGTGATCTCCGGATGTATCATGCCAATGATAGGTCCAATGATCGCAGGAGGAATCTTGAAAGGAATCCTTGTCATTCTTACAACAATGGGTATCCTCACAAACACAGATGGAACATACCTTGTACTTTATGCAGCATCTGATGCAATTATGTACTTTATGCCGATTATCGTAGGATTTTCATGCGGAAAGATTTTTGATTGTAATCCGTATACGACGGCTGCAATCGGAGCGGCGCTTGTATATCCGAATCTGGTGGCAGCGATTGCAGCAGAAGGTGGAATCACATTCCTCCATATTCCGGTATCTACAACAACTTATGCGAACACATTATTCCCAATCATTCTGGCATCTTTCTTCGCAAGCAAGGTGGAAAAGCTGGCAAAGAAGGTGCTTCCAGAGATGATTCAGTTAATGATGGTTCCTACAGTTGTACTTGCATTGACAGTTCCGCTTTCTTATTTAGTGATCGGACCGGTTATGCAGTATGTTTCTAATGGACTTTCAACTGTAGTTTGTGGAATCTTTAATTTCAGTCCAATCCTTGGAGGCTTGCTTTTTGGAGCATTCTGGCAGTTAGTTGTTCTCCTTGGTTTGCATGCAGCATTTATCCCGGTATTGATGAATAACCTGTTTACACTTGGAAGCGATCCAATCAACGCGATTCTCGGATTGACAGTATGGGCACTTGCCGGAGTAGCACTTGGATATTCACTTAGAACAAAAGATCCGGATAAACGTAGCGCCGGATTCGGTAGTCTTGCATCCGCACTCTGTGGAGTAACAGAGCCGGCAATCTATTCTATCGCTGTGCCAAATATGAAATTATTTGCCTGCGCATGGGTAGGTGGAGGAATCTCCGGTGCAATTCTCGGAGGGCTCGGAGCTAAATTATATGCACTTGCAGGAGACGGACTCTTCCGTATTCCTGGAATGATCAATCCGGCAGGCTGGACATCAGTTTCTATGGATTTATCGCGTGTGCAGCACTCGCATTTATAGTGTCAGCGGTACTGGCATACATTGTACAGGGAAAAGAAGAGAAGAAAAACTAAAAGCTAGTAATGATACAAGGGAGACAGAAAATGAAGAACGGATTATATCCATTTTTTTGGCAGCATGGAGAAGAACATGCGATATTGAGTGAATATATGGACAAGATAGCAGAGAGTGGGATGAAAGGGGTGTGCATTGAGGCACGCCCACATCCGGACTTCGTTGGAGATCAGTGGTGGAGTGATCTGGATCTGATTCTTGCGAAAGCAAAAGAAAATGAGATGAAGGTCTGGATTCTCGATGATTCTCATTTTCCAACAGGATATGCGAATGGAAAAGTAAAAGAATGCTATCCACAGTATCTGAAGAAATATCTGGATATGCGTCGCTATGATGTGCAAGGACCGATGCGACAGATGCGCATTGATTTAAAGCTTTTAAAAGGAAGACCGTGGGACAAGCCGGATCCGGAACAGAGAATCCTGAAAGTCTACATGGCAAAACGAAGCAGCCGTTATACAGAGCAGGGAGATCCAGTTGATGCAGAGACACTGACGGATATTACGGATTGCATGGACATGGAAAAACGCCTTCTGACATTGGATGTTAAAGACGGTGCGTGGAGTATTTTTATTCTGTATCTAACTAGAAAAGGTGGTGAAGAGGCGACAAAAGATTACCTTAATCCACTTGTAAAAGAAGCAACGCAAATTCTCATTGATGAGGTTTATGAACCTCACTATGCACATTATAAAGATGATTTCGGAACGTTGATTGAAGGTTTCTTCTCAGATGAACCGAGATTTGGAAATAAAAAAGGAACGGAAGCACAAATCGGATCTGATATGGTTCTTCCATGGAGAGAAGGCCTTGAAAAAGAGCTGGAATTTGATGCAAAATATCTGCCGCTTTTATGGGTAAATGCAAACGGTGCTGAAGCAGAAATCCGTTACCGCTACATGGATCTGATCACAAAGCTGTATCGTGATAATTTTACAAATGTTCTTTCGGACTGGTGCCATGCACATGGTGTGATGTATCTTGGACATACAATTGAAGACAACGGTGCACATGCAAGACTCGGTTACGGAACAGGACATTATTTCCGTGGACAGGAGACGATGGACTACGCAGGAATCGATGTGATCGGAGGTCAGATCGTTCCGGGGATGAATTATCATCATGACGCATTCAATACCGGTGGAAGCAATGGAGAATTTTACCATTATGCACTTGCAAAACTGGCTTCATCCGCAGCACATTTAGATCCACTCAAGAACGGGAATTCTATGTGTGAAGCCTTTGGAGCTTACGGATGGAATGAAGGACTGAAGATGATGAAATGGATCGCAGATCACCTGATCGTCCGTGGAATCAATCACATTGTTCCACATGCTTTTGATCCAAAGAAATTCCCGGACTTCGACTGCCCACCGCATTTCTATGCGCATGGAATGAATCCGCAGTTTCGGTATTTCTCAACATTCAGTAATTATGTGAATCGTCTGATGGAATTGTTCCGGGATGGCACACACCCGGCGAAGGTCGGAGTGCTCTATCCGGCTGAGCAGGAATGGGGCGGAGAGTATATGCCAATCGAGAAACCGGCAAGAGCACTGACGGAACATCAGATCAGCTTTGATATCATTTCACTGGATTACCTTGCAGGCGCAGAGCTGCAGGAGAAACAGTACATTATCAATGGACAGAATTTTGAGGTGCTGATTGTTCCTTATAGCACTTTCCTGCCACAGCAGGGAAAAGAGCGTCTTAGTCAATTAGAGCAGTCGGGAGTTCGTGTGATCTATCTTGAAAAAGAGATTTATAACTTTGATGTACAGAAAGAATTAGGACAATATCAGGCAGTAAAATTTACTAATGCGTATCCGGAGCTTACAGTCGGAGAATATATGAAAAATGATGTGTATTGTCTTATGTTATTTAATGAAAATATTGGAAATACAATCGACACAGAACTGACAATTTCAGACGGAAATGCAGTCTACCGTTACGATGCATTTGCCAATACTTTGACAGAAGTATCACAGACAGCAAAGCTTGTTCTGCAGCCATATGAATCAGTGGTATTTCTTCAGGGAGAAGAAAATCAGGTGAAGGCGATCGCAGAAAAATTGGAGGCCGTTTTCACTGAAGAATTTGATAGAGAAAGTGGCAAGAAATTATTTGGTACAGATGATGAAATGGAAGACAGAACCAATCTGCTCCCGGAAAAATGGAAAGTAACATTTGCAGACAGCTGCTCCTATCCAGAATTCATAGAAACAGTTCCAACAGAAAAGCTAGATCTGATCAGCAGTATTACAGGATTTGAAAATAAATCCGGAACCGTGCGCTATGAAGGAACAACCCAGCTAGAAAAGAAAAATATAGAAAGAAGTATTTGGCTTGATCTGGGCAATGCCTATGAGACAGCGGAAGTGTTTGTAAATGAAAAATCCGCAGGTGTTCGTATCTGTAAGCCATATCGCTTTGAGTTGACAGGACTTCTTAAAGAGGGTGAGAACCGGCTGGCAATTGAGGTAACAAATACACTAGGTACACAGATGAGAGATGCAATCAGCCATTATCTGCCAATTGAACCGTTTGGCGTTGAAGGAATGGTGCATCTTTACATGGGAAAATAAATCAGAAAAATCAGAAAAATTCAGCAGGAGGCAGTAAGATGAGTTTACCGGAAAATTTTTTGTGGGGCGGCGCAACAGCAGCGAACCAGTGTGAGGGTGCATATAATGTGGATGGAAGAGGGCTGGCCAATGTCGATATATGTCCGGCAGGAAAAGACCGATTCAAGGTAATGCTTGGACATGGAGAGACACTAGAACCGGATACAGAACATATCTATCCGGCAATGGAAGGAATCGACTTCTATCATCATTACAAAGAAGATATCGCGCTTCTAGGTGAAATGGGTTTCAAGACATTTCGTCTGTCGATTGCCTGGTCAAGAATCTTTCCAAACGGTGATGATGCAGAACCAAATGAAGCAGGACTTCAATTCTATGAAAATGTATTTAAAGAATGCCACAAATACGGAATTGAGCCACTTGTTACAATTACACATTTTGATTGCCCGATTCATCTGACCAAAGAGTATGGAGGCTGGAAGAACCGAAAACTGATTGAGTTCTATAAGAAACTTGTAACAGTACTCTTTACAAGATACAAAGGACTTGTAAAATACTGGCTGACATTTAATGAGATCAACATGATTCTGCACCTTCCATTTATGGGGGCGGGACTTGTCTTTAAAGAAAGAGAAAATGAGACACAGGCGAAATATCTTGCAGCACATCATGAACTGGTAGCGTCTGCAGAAGCAACAAGAATCGCTCATGAGATCGATCCAGAGAATAAGGTCGGATGTATGCTGGCAGCAGGTCAGACATATCCATACTCCTGTGCGCCAGAAGATGTATGGAAAGCGATGGGAAAAGATCGTGAAAATTACTTCTTCATTGATGTACAGGCAAGAGGTGAATATCCGGCTTATGCAAAGAAATTCTTCGAAAGAGAAGGAATCCAGCTCGATATTACAGAAGAAGATGAAAAACTCCTGAAAGAAAATACAGTTGATTTTGTTTCATTTTCTTACTACTCTTCCAGATGCGCAAGTGCGGATGCAAGCGTTGACACAACAGATGGAAATGTATTTGCTACAGTAAAGAATCCACATCTGAAAGCAAGTGAATGGGGATGGCAGATCGATCCGCTGGGACTTCGTATTACAATGAATGCACTGTATGACAGATATCAGAAGCCGCTTTTTATCGTAGAAAATGGACTTGGTGCGGTGGATCAGCCGGATGAGAACGGTTATGTGGAAGACGACTATCGTATAGAATATTTAAAAGCACATATTTTGGCTATGATGGACGCTGTAGAGATTGACGGTGTGGAAATTATGGGTTATACTTCATGGGGGTGCATTGATTTAGTTAGTGCTTCAACCGGTGAAATGAAAAAGCGTTATGGCTTTATCTATGTCGATAAAGATGACAATGGAAATGGAACGCTTAGACGTACAAAGAAGAAATCATTTGACTGGTATAAGACCGTAATTGAGACCAATGGACAATGTTTAAAAGAAAGAGGCGAGAAGTAGGTATGTTTTCATTTTTTAAGAAAAAACAGGCTCCTGCAGAGGAGAAAAAGGCATTTGCCGTAAAGGCTTATCTGTCAGGAAAAGTAGTACCAATCGAGGAAGTAAAGGACGAAGTGTTCTCATCTAAAGCATTAGGTGACGGACTTGCAATCGAGCCGGTTGAGAATGTGATCGTGGCACCATGTGACGCAACAGTATCTGTACTGATGGAAGGATCCAGACATGCAGTTGGACTTACACTTGCGAACGGAGTAGAGCTTCTGATCCACGAAGGAATCGACACAGTGAACATGGAAGGTGACGGATTCGAGTACTTCGTGAAAGAAGGAGACAAGGTAAGCGCAGGAGACAAGCTGCTCTCATTTGATCCGGAGAAGATCAAAGCACACGGATATGAGAAAACATGTATTCTCGTAGTTACGAACGGAGACGATTATCCGGATATGAAGCTGCACACAGGAATGGATGCAGTACAGGGCGAGACAGTGATCGCTGAATTCTAATCAATTTTGAAAGAGATGAAAAATTAAGAGACAGATACTTTTCCAATGCGAGAAAAGGCTCTGTCTCTTTTTGGTGTAAAATACGGAAAAATGGTGAAAATTCACAAGAAATCACAAATATACCGCAACAATATTGATGAAAAAACGGGAGATAGAGCTTCAGGCTAGACTAGACGAAGCTGAGGCACAGCTTAAGGACAGAGAAATTACGATTGAGAAGTCAGGGTCAATTGCTGATGCAGCAATGCAGTTAAGCGGCGTATTTCAGGCAGCACAGGAAGCTGCTGACACCTATCTTAAATCGATAAAAGCAACGGCGCGGCATGTATAGGAATTCTTGAGATACCGGCGATTGACCTGAAGCTTCCGGTACTGAGTGAGTGGAGCTATCCGTTTCTGAAGAGGGCACCTTGTCGCTATTCGGGCAGTGCTTATCTGGATAATCTCGTGATCACGGTACATAATTACAGAACATATTTCGGGAAGCTGAAGGAACTGGAAGTTGGAACTGAGGTGATCTTCACAGATGCAGCCGGGAACCGGTTCGAATACAAAGTGGCGGCGGTAGAGGCACTGACTCCACAAAGCGTGAAGGACATGACAAGCGGAGAGTGGGCGTTAAGCTTGTTTACATGTACGCTGGATGGAAAGAACAGAGTGACAGTGCGGTGTGAGGCTGCTGGTTGCACATCATGTGAGCAGTAACTTGCACATCGTGTGAGGTAAAGAGTTGAAAGATTTGTTTGACATAAGAAAAAAGAAATGCTAATATAATAAATAGAAAGGTGCTACCGATGACGGTTCGCCTGATGTTTTTAATTGGTTAAATAACCGCTCAAGTTTTCTCAGGTCGTTGGGCGGTTATTTTTGCGTCTTGGAATCATGCTTTCCACGCACGTAACCAAGGCTATAAAAAGTCGCACATAGTGAAATAACTGCAATAAGGTCAGTAATGGTCAGCATAGGCCAATTCTCCTCTCCAAGATTTCTCAAATGAGAGATGATCTATGTAATCGGAGCTATAAACTCTCCGCGCAAAGCGAACCGCCATTCACGTCAATGTGAAGTAGCACCCCAGGCATAAAGCCTGAACATATGATAGCAAATATGTCGAGAAAAATCAACATAAAAAGTAACACACATAAAGTGAAAAGCTAATTTTATTGCTCTGACATGTACGCTGGATGGAAAGAACAGGGTGACGGTGCGGTGTGAGGTTTCCGGTCACACATCGTGTGAGCGGTAACGAGGAGTAAAAGATTTGTTTGACATAAGAAAAAAGAAATGCTAGTATAATAAATAGAAAGGTGCTACCGATGACGGTTCGCCTGATGTTTTTAATTGGTTAAATAACCGCTCAAGTTTTCTCAGGACGTTGGGCGGTTATTTTTGCGTCTTGGAATCATGCTTTCCACGCACGTAACCAAGACTATAAAAAGTCGCACACAGTGAAATCACTGCAATAAGGTCAGTAATGGTCAGCATAGGCCAATTCTCCTCTCCAAGATTTCTCAAATGAGAGATGATCTATGTAATCGGAGCTATAAACTCTCCGCGCAAAGCGAACCGCCATTCACGTCAATGTGAAGTAGCACCCCAGGCATAAAGCCTGAACATATGATAGCAAATATGTTAAGAAAAATCAACATAAAAAGTAACACATATAAAGTATAGTGGAGAAGATGGTTCTCATTTTTTGAAAAATTTGGAAAAAGTTCGACAGTGTCGAACGAATTTTTTACGAAACAGAGCGTATGATGGGAAACCAAGCGTACAGCACATGGTGTTCGGAACGAAACTGATTGAGCGAGAGACGACATAGAAGAAAAATCGGATTGACGAAATAGCATTAAAAAGATACAATATGGTTAGAATACTACTATAGTTAACTTGAGGAGGTGCTAGTATGAATATTCGTCCATCAGCAGCAATCCGTCAAAATTATAATGAGATTGCAGATATGTGTCGTAAAACTGCAGAACCCGTATTTCTTACAAAAAATGGCGAAGGCGATCTGGTTGTCATGGATATAGAAACCTTCAATCGCAGAGAAAAAATGTTGAAGTTAAGGGAGGAACTGCTTGCAGTCGAAGAGGATCGGATGGCAGGGAGAAGTGGATGCACAGTAGATGAACTGGATGCATATCTTGAGGATGTGATTGCAGAGGTATAGTGAATGGCAGATAAAAAGTACAAAGTAATTGTTTCTGACAGGGCAAAGAGAATGTTGGGAGCGCATATTCGGTTTATGGCTCAGGTTAATAAAGATGCCGCCAGCACAAAGAAGAAGGAAATAATAACAGCAATCCGCGCCTTGAATCATATGCCGCAGCGTTTTCCGTTTTTTGAAGAAGCGTATATTCCACCGAATAAATATCATAAGATGTTTATTGAAAAATGGTATCTGATTCTTTATCAGATACAGGATGATACGGTATATGTGGAGTATATTGTTGAGTGCAGAAAAGATTATAACTGGTTGATTCATTAAATAAAAGAGTCAGGTATCGGGGAAAGTAAAACATCTCGGATACCTGATTTTTTTACATTTTTTAATCATTTACATCTCCGATCGATATTGTATAATAAAAAATGTAGAAAAATATTAAAACATAGTTGACAGATGGGTTTTATAAGTATATAATACAAACCATCAAAAACACACCAACTAAGTAGGTTAATAAAGAAAGTGAGGATATAGACTATGGCGGCAATTTATAAAGGCACACTTGGACTGATTGGAAACACACCACTTGTTGAACCTGTGAATCTGGAAAAAGAGCTTGGACTTGAAGCAACGATTCTTGTAAAGCTTGAGTATCTTAATCCGGCAGGAAGTGTGAAAGATCGTGTTGCGAAGGCAATGATCGAAGATGCAGAAGAGAAAGGAATCCTGAAAGAAGGTTCTGTTATCATCGAACCTACTTCCGGAAACACAGGAATCGGACTTGCATCAATCGCAGCAGCGAAGGGGTACAGAGCAATTCTTACCATGCCAGAGACCATGAGTGTTGAGCGAAGAAATATCCTCAAAGCATATGGAGCAGAGATCGTACTTACAGAAGGTACAAAGGGAATGAAGGGAGCAATTGCAAAAGCTGAAGAGCTTGCAAAAGAAATCCCGAACAGCTTTATCCCGGGACAGTTCGTTAATCCGGCGAACTCAAAAGCACACAGAGAGACAACAGGCCCGGAGATCTGGAAAGACACAGATGGAAATGTTGATATCTTTATCGCCGGTGTTGGTACAGGTGGAACACTGACAGGTGTTGGTGAATATCTGAAGTCCCAGAAACCGGATGTGAAGGTTGTAGCACTTGAGCCTGCAGCATCCCCGGTACTTTCAGAAGGAAAGGGCGGACCGCACAAGATTCAGGGAATCGGAGCAGGATTCGTACCGGATGTCCTTAATACAAAGATCTATGATGAGATATACAAAGCAGACAATGACGAAGGATTCGCAGCCGCGAAGCTTCTTGCAAAGACAGAAGGAATCCTGGTAGGTATTTCTTCAGGAGCAGCACTTTCCGGAGCAATTGCATATGCAAAGAAACCGGAGAACAAGGGCAAGACAATCGTAGCACTTCTTCCGGACAGCGGAGACAGATACTACTCTACACCACTCTTTACAGAGTAAACACGACTATCAAGACAACAGCAAGGCATTAACTAAGTAAGATTTTAACTTTCGAACAGCTTTAGCTGTGGAATAAGAATACAAAACAGGAATTAGAAAAAGGAGAATAAACCCATGGCAAAATTAGAGAGAAAAGACAGAAATTTTAAATTTGAAACATTACAGCTTCACGTAGGTCAGGAGCAGCCGGATCCGGTGACAGATGCAAGAGCAGTACCAATCTACCAGACTTCTTCTTATGTGTTCCGCAACAGCCAGCATGCAGCAGACCGTTTCGGACTGAAAGACGCAGGAAATATTTACGGACGTCTGACAAACCCGACAGAGGATGTGTTTGAGAAGAGAATCGCAGCACTTGAAGGAGGTACAGCAGCACTTGCAGTGGCATCCGGAGCAGCAGCAATCACATATACAATTGAGAATTTGGCTCAGCAGGGAGATCACATCGTATCTGCAAAGAATATTTATGGAGGATCTTTCAATCTTCTTGAGCATACACTTCCGAATTATGGAATTACAACAACATTTGTTGACATTTTCAATCTGGAAGAAGTTGAGAATGCAATCCAGGAGAATACAAAAGCTGTTTACATCGAGACACTTGGTAATCCGAACTCAGATGTAGTTGATATTGAAGCAATCGCAAATATCGCACATAAGCATAAAATCCCGCTTGTTGTAGATAATACATTTGCAACACCTTATCTTGTAAGACCAATCGAGTATGGTGCTGACATTGTTGTTCACTCTGCTACAAAGTTCATCGGTGGACATGGAACAACAATCGGTGGAGTTATCATCGAGGGCGGTAAGTTCGACTGGGAGGCTTCAGGAAAATTCCCGTCACTGACAGATCCGAACCCAAGCTACCACGGCATCAGCTTTACAAAGGCTTGCGGACCGGCTGCATTTGTTACAAAGATCAGAGCAATCCTTTTGAGAGATACAGGAGCAACAATTTCTCCGATCAGTTCCTTTATCTTCCTGCAGGGACTTGAGACACTTTCCCTTCGTG
This sequence comes from Ruminococcus sp. OM04-4AA, assembly GCF_003462585.1. NCBI lineage: Bacteria > Bacillati > Bacillota > Clostridia > Eubacteriales > Oscillospiraceae > Ruminococcus > Ruminococcus sp. OM04-4AA. Next base: position 67,672 of record NZ_QTZH01000004.1, read on the forward strand.
TAGAGCGTCATGTGGAAAATGCACTGAAGGTTGTTGAGTATCTGAACAATCATCCACAGGTTGAGAGAGTACATCACCCATCTGTAGATCCAGATCCGAAACAGCAGGAACTTTATAAGAAATATTTCCCGAACGGCGGTGGTTCTATCTTCACATTTGAGATCAAAGGTGATTCTAAGAAAGCTCAGGATTTCATTGATAACCTGGAACTGTTCTCATTGCTTGCAAATGTAGCGGATGTGAAATCACTTGTTATCCACCCGGCTACAACAACACACAGCCAGTGCACAGAGGAAGAGCTTCTTGATCAGGGAATCAAGCCAAACACAATCCGTCTGTCTATCGGTACAGAGAATATTGATGATATCATCCAGGATCTGGATGAGGCATTCAAAGCAATTCAGTAAATAAGAATCAGAGAAATCTGTAAGAAGTAGGAGCAGTAAAAGCTGCTCCTATAGTGCTTAGAAGAAAGGAGTAGAAGCGTTTGAAATTATCAAAGAAAAGCAGATATGGACTGCGTGCTCTTATTGATTTGGCGGTGAATTCACGGACAGAGCTGGTTTCATTAGGAAGTATCGCACAGAGAAATGACATTTCCGCTCAGTACCTTGAGCATGTATTTTCAGCCCTTCGCAAGGGTCATATTGTAAAAAGTATGAAAGGTTCCCAGGGAGGATATTTTCTGGAGAGAGATCCGAAAGAAATCACGGTTGCGCAGATTGTAGAGGCATTGGAAGGAACTTATGATCTGGAAGATGAAGTTGATCGAAACAACGTGGGACGTGGAGATCAGGAAGCAATTCAGCATCTGATCATTGACCGGATCAATGATTGTGTTCAGGAGATTCTGGAAGATATGACGCTTAAGGATCTTGTGGATGCATACGAAGGATATCAGGATTCCGTTGAGGGAATGTACTATATTTAGTGGAGAGGAACGTAAGGAGCAGAGACAGACAGCATGGCAGAAAATTATCAATTTGAAACACGATGTATTCACGGGGACGGAGGATTTGTAGAGGAACATCCATACGGAGCAGTCTCTGTTCCCATTTTTCAGACAGCAACTTTTGCACACCCGGGAATCGGGAAAAGTACAGGATATGATTATTCTCGTGAGAGCAATCCGACACGGTATGAATTAGAAAGCGTAATGTCTTCTTTAGAAGGAGCAGATGACAGTATTGCGTGCTCGACAGGAATGGCGGCAATTGGAATCTGCCTGGAGCTTTTCGGAGAAGGCAGTCATATTTTATGTACAGAAGATCTGTACGGCGGAACTGTGCGAATGTTTAAAAGCATTGGCGAAAAGCGAGGATTAAAGTTTTCTTATGTAGATACTTCAGATATTGATATTGTAAGAAAGAATATTAGAAAAGAGACAAAGGCACTTTATATTGAGACACCAAGCAATCCAACGATGAGGATTACAGATTTTGCAGAGATGAGAAAACTCGCAGACGAATTCGGGTTACTGATTCTTGCGGATAATACATTCCTTTCTCCTTATTTCCAGAAACCGCTACAGTTGGGTGCTGATATTGTAGTACATAGTGGAACAAAATTTCTTGGAGGACACAATGATGTTCTCGCAGGATTTGTCTGTGTCAAAGGGAAAGAGCTGTCGGAAAAATTGCGTTATACATATAAGACAGTTGGCTGTAGTCTGTCTCCGTTTGACAGTTTCCTTGTGCTTCGCGGAATCAAAACTTTATCAGTGCGTCTGGAGCGCCAGCAGGAGAATGCGAAGAAGATTGCACTTTGGCTGAAAAACAGACCGGAAGTGACAGAAGTTTATTATCCAGGGCTGGAAGATCATCCGGGATATGAGGTAAACAAGAAACAGGCAACGGGAGCAGGAAGTATGCTTTCTTTCCGTGTAGATACGGTGGAACGTACAAGGAAGATTCTTGAAAGCGTGAAACTGATCTCTTATGCGGAGAGTCTTGGCGGTGTAGAATCGCTGATCACATATCCGATGCTTCAGACACACGGTGATGTGCCGGTGGAGATAAGAGAACGTCTTGGAATCACAGAAGATTTCCTTAGAATGTCTGTTGGAATTGAAAATGCTGAAGATCTGATCAAAGATCTGGAACAGGCATTTCAATAAAAGGAGTAAAAATGAGTGAGAAGAATTTGAATTTTGACCAGCCTGTAGAGAGAAGAGGAACCCACAGTCTGAAGTATGATTTTGCAGAAGAAAGAGGGAGAAAGAAAGATATTTTTCCGTTGTGGGTCGCTGATATGGATTTTAAGACGTCATCTTTCGTTCAGGAAGCATTGATCCGTCAGGCAGAGCATGGAATTTATGGATATACAGAGTCAGATCAGGAGTATTATGATGCGGTCAGCTCCTGGATGGAACGCCGTCACGGATGGAAGATCGACAAGGAGTGGATCACAAAGACTCCGGGAATTGTCTTTGCACTGGCAATGGCGGTGAAGGCTTATACAGAACCCGGGGATTATATTCTGATCCAGGATCCGGTCTATTATCCATTCCGGGAAGTGATTGAAAGCAATGACCGTAAAGTGGCCGCCAATATCCTTATCCGTAAGGAAGATGGATCTTATGCGATTGATTTCGAAGATTTTGAACGCCAGATCGTGGAAAAGGGTGTAAAATTATTCTTATTCTGCAGCCCACACAACCCGGTCAGCCGGGTATGGACAAGGGAAGAAGTGGAGCGTCTGGGAGACATTTGCCTAAAGCATCAGGTGATCATTGTAAGTGATGAGATTCATGCAGACTTCGTATTTGAAGGGAAGCATCAGGTACTTGTAGATCTTAAGGACGAGTATAAAGACATTACAGTGACATGTACTTCCCCGGGGAAGACATTCAATCTTGCTGGACTTCAGATTTCCAATATTATCATTCCAAATGCAAGCCTTCGCAAGGAATTTCAGCATCAGGTAACTGCAGCCGGGTATAGTCAGGTCGGCGCACCCGGAATCTTTGCACTGATCGCTGCGTATACTCAGGGCGAAGAATGGTATCAGGCGATGAAACAGTATGTGAAGTCGAATATTGATTTCCTTCATACATGGATGGCAGAACATTTACCACAGATCAAGGTGACAAAGACAGAAGGAACCTATCTCGTCTGGATGGATTTCCGGGCATTAGGGCTTTCAGACAAGGAACTAAAAGAACTGATAGAAGATAAGGCAGAGGTTTGGCTGGATGGAGGAGCGATCTTCGGAGAGCCTGGAAGTGGTTTTGAGCGGATCAACGTGGCTTGCCAGAGAGCGACGCTTGTGGAAGCGTTGGATCGGATTGAAAAAGCAGTGAAAAATAAATAAAAAGAAAACAGAAAAAGATGGATAAGCAACGCCCTCAATGCTTAGCCATCTTTTTCTATGTAGATCTGAACTTTCATTGTTTGAAACAGCTGTTATTTCGTTCCCCTCTGAAATAATGCTACTTCTCAATCTTGCATGGAATGATCGTTTTGTGAAAGTCAGCAAGTGTAATGCTTCCAAGATAATCTTCAATCAGATTATTCAGCTTTTCCCAGATCGGACGTGTCGGACACTGACCAGCACGTGCGCATTCCGGTGCATGATCCTCCAAACATGCTACTGCCGCAAGGCTTCCTTCTGTCGCATGAAGAATGGAAGCGAGAGTGTATTCTTCCGGAGATTTTGTCAGGCGGTAGCCGCCGCCCTTTCCGCGAAGTCCAAGGATAAATCCTTGTGTGACAAGAGATTTTAAAATATTTTCCAAATACTTTTCAGAAATCTCCTGACGTGCTGCGATCTCTTTCAGCGGTGTGTAAGATTCCGGATCCTGCTGAGACAGATCAATCATGACTCGGAGAGCATAACGCCCTCTTGTAGAGATAATCATAACCTATTTCCTCCCAAGTTACCTATAATTTTACATTGTGAATAGTGTATCATATGTTAAGAAAATAAACAAGCTGTCGAGGTAAAGTGAAACAGTGCAAAAGCATTAAAGTTTGTTGAAAACAGACGAAAACGAGTGTGTCTAAAAATGAAATAACCGTGAAATTGTATTAACTTTACTGGAATTTACAGCGCGTTTGTGATACTCTAAAGACTGTAAGTCCTGATCGGGATGCTGCCTTCCTGATCAGACAGAAAAGACTGGGTTATTGGTCGCACATCATGTGAACAGTAACAAGACTGGAGAGAGAATATGAAAAAATTAATAGTAGCATTACTTCTGGCAAGCACATTGTGTATGACAGGATGTGGCGATACGAAGAAAGCGGAACCGGCTGCATCTAAGACAGAAGAGGTGGACAAAGCAAGCAGTGCGATGAAAGAACAGATGGGAGACAACGCGGTTCTTCCAAGTGATTCTGTTAAGAGAGTTATGGCAAAACAGTGGAAGGTGATTGGAACAGATACTGTGTATGATCTGAAAGAAGATGGAACAGGAACGAAGGATGACGCCGGACTGACATTTGAGTGTGGATTTGATGAGGATAACAACATTACGATCAAGATCACAATGGACGGCGAAGATGAAGGTAAACTGTATGCGGTTACAACAGATGATACAGGCTATGGCATAGTACTGAAGTCTCTAGATGGCGGAAAGGATATGAAGTTCCTCCAGGCGGATACAGACCTTCTGGATCTGACGGATGACCGTGCGAAGGGGCTGATCGGAAAGTGGACAGACAACAGCGGAAATGAATATAAATTAAAGAAGGACGGAAAGCTTGTGATCAAGAGTTCCTCCGGTGAGACAAAGGGAACATATTGTGTAGCAGAGAATACAGACGGTACATTGAGGCTGAATCTGGTTATCTCCGGTGGAACACTGGAATATGTCTATACACTGTCAGATGATGGATCTACAGTGGAATTATGTAGTCCGGGAACAGATACGGTACATAAGTGGACGAAAGCCTAAAGTGTGGTGAATAAAAGAGATGCAGTTTGCGCATGAATTGATCGTTCCGGAAGTTGGATTTTCTTTTAAACTATTCTTATTTGAAGGCAGAGAAGGACATTACCATAGAGAAAAACATTGGCACAGATCGATTGAGATTTTTGCAGTGTGCGACGGAGAACTGGAATTTAAGATCGATGAGAAGACCTGGCATCTGACAGCGGGAGAATTTATGATTGTGAATTCGAATGAGGTTCATGAAGTAGATTCTCCGTTGCCAAACGAGACGATCGTTCTTCAGATTCCGTTGAAAGTTTTTGAAAAATATTATACAGGAGAGCAATTTATCTGGTTTACGCATGAACCGGGACGTAAGGACGCGCGTTTTATGGAATTGTTGGAAGAACTGTATAAGACGTATTGTGAAAAGCAGTGTGGATATGACATGAAGATGAACAGTATTTTTTATCATCTTTTATATCTCCTTGTGAAAGAATACCGTCTGACGGAAGTTGAGGATGCTTTTGTAAGGAAGAATAAGAATCTGAACAAGCTTTCAGCAATCACATCTTATATGAAAGAGAATTATGCACAGGAGCTCAGTCTGGAAGAAGTGGCAAGAATTTTTGGCTACTCACCAACGTACTTGTCGAGGATGTTTCAGAAGTATGCGGGAATTACATATAAGAGCTATTTACAGAATATCCGTCTGGAATATGCAATGAAAGACCTGAAGGGCGGAAAATATAATATCACTGAGACAGCACTTCGCAGCGGATTCTCCGGAAGCAAGGCGATGGCAAGGGCATTTCGGAAAAAATACGGAATTCTTCCAAGCGAATATAAAGAAAATGGGTAGCATTTTAGAGGTTGGCTCTGAACAGTTACGAAAATGGAATATAAATAAAAAGAAAAAATGACTAACAGTACAAAATATATTGACTGTTAGTCATTTTTATTGTATAGTGCAAGAAGAGATTAAAATGACCAATGGTCATAAACTGAATATGAGGAAGGAAGCGAAAAAGGATATGATGGTAAAGTTTGGAAAAAAGATAGTAAAATTCAGAGTGCCGATTCTGATTCTCAGTATTTTATTATTGATTCCGTCTGCATTGGGGTATCTGCATACGAGAATTAATTATGATGTATTGACTTACCTGCCGGATAACATTGAGACGATGAAAGGGCAGGATATTTTGGTAAATGATTTCGGTACAGGTGCATTTTCGATGTTTATAGTCGATGGAATGGAAGATAAGGATGTATCGAAGCTAAAAGAGAAGATTGAGAAGGTAGATCATGTAAAAGAGGTTATTTGGTATGATTCTATCGCAGATATCAGTATGCCGAAGAGTATGCTGCCAACAAAGGTTTATGATGCATTTAACTCCGAGACCGGAACAATGATGGCAATCTTCTTTGATGAAGGAACATCTTCAGACGGAACAATGGAGGCAATCTCCGAGATCCGTTCTCTGGCGGGCGAGCAGTGCTTCTTAAGTGGTATGTCAGCTGTTGTTACAGATACGAAGGAGCTGGCGGAGAAAGAGACACCGCTGTATGTATTGATCGCGGTTGTACTGGCGATGATCGTGCTCGGTCTTACAATGGAATCATTCTTTGTACCGATCCTCTTCATGCTCAGTATCGGAATCGCGATTGTCTATAACCTGGGAAGTAACTACTTTATGGGAGAGATTTCCTATATTACAAAGGCATTGGCAGCAGTTCTGCAGCTGGGTGTAACATTGGATTACTCCATTTTCCTGATGCATAGTTACGAAGAACAGCAGATTCGCTACAATGGAGATAAACACCGTGCAATGGCACATGCGATCTCACAGACATTTTCCTCTGTAATCGGAAGTTCCGTTACAACAATCGCCGGATTTATTGCACTGTGTTTTATGTCATTCACACTTGGTAAGGATATCGGAATTGTTATGGTTAAGGGTGTTATCCTCGGAGTACTGGCTTGTGTAACAATCCTCCCATCTATGATCCTGTGCTGTGACAAGATCATTGAGAAGACAAAGCATAAACCATTCCTTCCGGATATCGGAAAGATTTCAGATAAGGTTACTAAGAGATATCCTATCTATGTGGCACTGTTCGTAGTTCTGTTATTCCCGGCTATTTACGGAAATAACCATACAGGAGTTTACTACAATCTGGATGAGACACTTCCAAAAGATCTTCCGAGTATCATTGCAAATGAGAAACTGAAGGAAGACTATGACATGAATACGACGCATATGATTCTTGTAGACAGCTCTACAGATTCAGCGGACGTAGGCAAGATGCTGAATGAGATGGATAAGGTGGACGGAATCAAGTGGGCACTTGGACTCGACTCTCTGATCGGGCCGTCCGTACCGGCAAGCATGATTCCGGATTCAGTGACAAGCTCATTAAAGAATGATAAGTACCAGCTTGTACTGGCGAACTCAGAATATAAGGTAGCAACAGATGAACTGAATGACCAGATCAAAGAGCTGAATACGATTCTTCATAAATATGATGAAGGTGGAATGCTGATCGGAGAAGGTCCTCTGACAGCAGACCTGATTGACATTACAGATAAAGATTTCAAGACAGTAAGTGCAGTATCAATCGGAATTATTTTCGTGATCATTATGCTTCTGTTCAAGTCAATCTCACTGCCGATCATCCTGGTAGGCGTTATTGAGTTCGCGATTTTCGTCAATATGGGTATTCCATACTACATGGGAACTAAGCTGCCATTCGTGGCATCTATCGTAATCGGAACGATCCAGCTAGGATCCACCGTAGATTATGCAATCCTGATGACAACTCGTTATAAGAGAGAGCGTAACCATGGCGCGAATAAATACGATTCCATCACAACTGCGCACCGCGTATCCGCACAGTCCATCATGGTAAGTGCGCTAAGCTTCTTCGCAGCAACGATCGGTGTAGGACTTTACTCCAATATCGATATGATCAGTTCCCTGTGTATCCTGATGGCGAGAGGAGCACTGATCAGTATGGTAGTCGTAATCTTCGTACTGCCGTCTATGTTCATGGTATTTGATAAAGTAATCGTGAAGACAAGTAAGGGATTCCTGCCACCGAAGGAATGATGGGGCGTGGAATAGAATGCTATTAACGACAAAAGAATTACTAAAAAGATAAGAAATGGGCATTATTTGGCTAATTATTTGGTCGATAATGCCCTTTTGAGTTGGTAAAATGACCATAGAAACAAACGAAACAGGATACAGAAGAAAATTCAGGAGGACATCATGAAAATCCAGAATGTAACAGATGCATCTTTCCGAAAATATGGCAAGATCATCACGGAATACTCTTTTGAGAAGATTTTAAAAGAGATGGAACACACACCACTTCCGAAAGACGTTGTCTATGTACCGTCTGTTGAAGAGTTGGAAGTACTTCCAGAAGCAGCTGAAATCTGCAAGAAAGGATTCGGCGGACTGCCTATCCAGATTGGATACTGTAATGGAGACAACCATAAACTGAATGCACTGGAATATCACAGAAGTTCAGAATTTGATATCGCACAGACAGATCTGATCCTGCTTCTTGGAATGCAGCAGGATATTGAAGATGGCGATATCTATGATACAGCCAAGGTAGAAGCATTTTTTGTTCCGGCAGGAACCGGTGTAGAACTGTATGCGACAACACTTCATTATGCACCGTGTACTGCACAGGAAGGTGGATTCCGTTGTGTAGTAGTTCTGCCGAAAGGAACGAATGAAGAGCTTCCATTTGAAACAGCGAAAGAGGGAGAAAACAGACTTCTTGCAGCTATGAATAAATGGCTGATTGCGCATGAGGATGCACAGATTGAAGGAGCATTCTGCGGATTAAAAGGTGAGAATATTAATATTTAGGTAGAAAGAAAGTTGTTCACAAACAGAAGTGCTGAAATGTGGATAACATTTTCGAATGAAAGCAATAGTGTGAATAAGATAAGAAAGAGAGGATTTTATTATGAATAACATGCCAGAATTAAAAATCGGTGTTGTAGCAGTGAGCAGAGATTGTTTCCCGGAGAGCCTTTCCGTAAACAGAAGAAAAGCATTGATCGATGCTTATACAAAGAAATACGGTGAGGGAACAGTCTATGAATGTCCAATCTGTATCGTAGAGAGTGAGGTCCACATGGTACAGGCTCTGGAAGATGTAAAGAAAGCAGGCTGTAATGCCTTAGTTGTTTACCTTGGAAACTTCGGACCGGAGATTTCAGAGACACTGCTTGCAAAACATTTTGACGGACCGAAGATGTTTGTTGCAGCTGCAGAGGAGACACAAGACAATCTGACACAGGGACGTGGAGATGCTTACTGTGGAATGCTTAACGCAAGCTACAATCTGAAACTCAGAGGAGTAAAAGCTTACATCCCGGAGTATCCGGTAGGAACAGCAGAGGAATGTGCTGACATGATCCATGAGTTCGAACCAATTGCGAGAGCAGTTGTAGGATTAAGTGACTTAAAGATTATCAGCTTTGGACCGCGTCCGCTGAACTTCCTTGCATGTAATGCACCGATCCAACAGCTTTACAATATCGGAGTTGAGATTGAGGAAAACTCTGAACTTGACCTTTTCGAGGCTTATAATAAACATGAAGGCGATGAAAGAATCCCGGCCGTTGTAAAAGAGATGGAAGAAGAGCTCGGAGCAGGAAATAAGAAACCGGAGATCCTTCCGAAGCTGGCTCAGTATGAGATTACTTTGAAAGACTGGATTGAGGAGCACAGAGGATACAGAAAATACGTTGCAATTGCAGGAAAATGCTGGCCGGCATTCCAGACACAGTTCGGATTCGTTCCATGTTATGTAAACAGCCGTCTGACAGCTCAGGGAATCCCGGTATCCTGTGAGGTTGATATTTACGGAGCACTCAGTGAGTTTATCGGAACCGCTGTGAGCCAGGATGCAGTAACACTTCTTGATATCAACAATACAGTACCGGCAGATATGTACAAAGAAAGTATTGAAGGAAAATTCCCATATACACAGAAAGATACATTTATGGGATTCCATTGTGGAAATACAGCTTCCGGCAAACTTGCTTTCTGCGAAATGAAATATCAGATGATCATGGCAAGATCTCTTCCAATCGAGGTTACACAGGGAACACTGGAAGGAGATATCAAACCTGGAGATATCACATTCTACAGACTGCAGAGTACATCTGACAATGTACTTCGTGCTTATGTTGCACAGGGAGAAGTACTTCCGGTTGCTACAAAATCCTTCGGATCTATCGGAGTGTTTGCAATTCCGGAGATGGGAAGATTCTACCGTCACGTACTGATCGAAAAGAATTATCCACATCACGGAGCAGTTGCTTTCGGACACTTTGGAAAAGCATTGTTCGAAGTATTTAAATACATTGGTGTGCCGGTTGAAGAGATCGGATACAACCAGCCGAAGGGTGTAAGATATCCAACAGAGAATCCGTGGGGTTAATTACATAGAAAGTTATAAGCATAGAAAACGGGCAGAGAGCCGTGCCGGAAACGGCAAGGCTCTCTGTCTTTATACAGGAGGAACAACATGTTATTTGTAGGAGTAGATCTTGGAACATCCGCAGTAAAACTTCTTCTGATGGATGAGAATGGAAAGATCAAGAATATCGTATCAAAAGAATATCCGTTATATTTCCCACATCCGGGATGGTCAGAGCAGAAACCGGAAGACTGGTTTGCACAGAGTATGGAAGGGCTGAAAGAGCTTCTTGAAGGCTTTGATAAGGATCAAGTGAAAGGAATCAGTTTTGGAGGTCAGATGCACGGTCTTGTTGCGCTTGATAAGGAAGACAAGGTGATTCGCCCGGCAATTCTGTGGAACGACGGACGTACTGCAAAACAGACCGATTACCTGAATCAGGTGATTGGAAAAGAGAAGCTTTCAGAGTATACAGCAAATATTGCATTTGCCGGATTTACAGCACCGAAGATTCTCTGGATGAAGGAAAATGAACCGGAGAATTTTGCAAAGATTGCGAAGATTATGCTTCCAAAGGATTACCTTGCATACCGTCTGTCAGGTTCTTTTTGCACAGAGTATTCAGATGCTTCCGGAATGCTGCTTTTGGATGTGGAGCATAAGTGCTGGTCTGCGGAAATGCTTGAGATCTGTGGTATTACAGAGGCACAGATTCCAAAGCTGTATGAAAGCTGGGAAGTCGTTGGAACTTTGAAAGCAGAGATCGCAGCAGAACTTGGCGTATCAGAGGATGTAAAAGTAATTGCAGGAGCCGGGGACAATGCGGCGGCAGCAGTTGGAACGGCAACAGTCGGAGACGGCGGCTGCAATATTTCTCTCGGAACTTCCGGGACACTCTTTATTTCCAGTAAGAAGTTCGGAGTAGATAAGAACAATGCACTGCATTCCTTTGACCATGCAGACGGTAACTATCATCTGATGGGCTGTATGCTCAGTGCGGCATCCTGTAATAAATGGTGGATGGACGAAATCCTTAAGACAAAGGATTATCCGGCAGAACAGGCAGGAATTACAAAGCTTGGCGAGAACCATGTGTTCTATCTTCCGTATCTGATGGGAGAGCGTTCTCCTCATAATGACCCTTCCGCAAGAGCAGCATTTATCGGAATGTCTATGGACAGCACAAGAGAGGATATGACACAGGCTGTGCTGGAAGGTGTTGCATTCGGACTGCGTGATTCCCTGGAAGTTGCAAGAAGTATTGGTGTGAATCCGGAGAGAACAAAGATCTGTGGCGGTGGAGCAAAGAGTCCGCTGTGGAGAAAGATCATTGCAAATGTGATGAATATGAAAGTAGATCTGATCGAAAGCGAAGAAGGTCCTGGCTATGGAGCGGCAATCCTGGCAGCAGTTGGATGCGGCGTATTTGATTCGGTGGAAGAGGCTGCGAAGAAACTTGTGAAAGTAACAGGAACAGAAGAACCGGATCTAGAACTGGTGCAGAAGTACGAGGAAAGATATCAGGAATTTAAAGAACTGTATCCGGCATTGAAAGGAATTATTTAAAAGAAACAAGCATAATTTGCCGGAAAGATGGTCAGAGAGACGGGTCAGAGAGACGGGTCAGAGAGACGGGTGTGGAATACATTGCTCGTCTTTCTTTTATGTCGTATAATAATAACATGAGTGTCCCAAGACAAATAATATGTTGTATTTGCTAAAACAGTGAAAAAATGAACATAGATAACAGTACATGAATGGATAGAAGGATAAGAAATGCTTAAAATTGCGGTTTGTGATGATGATGAAAAGATATGTAATCTGCTGGAAAATTATATTAACGATTCCTGCAGGATACTCCATATAGAAGCTGAAACGGAGAGTTTCATTTCGGGGAAAGTGTTGAAACGGAAACTTCGAGAAGGGGAAAATTATCAGATCTATTTTCTGGATATTGAGCTCGCAGATGATACCGGGATTAGTGTAAGTGATTGTATCAGAAATGAGATAAAAGATGAAGCAGCTCAGATTGTATATGTATCGGGAAAGGATGGATATGACCGTCAGTTATTTGCCTTCAGACCATTCAATTTTATAGAGAAGCCATTTGACCAGAATATGGTGATTGCTACGCTTGAAAAGTATAACAGGATTTATGGGAAGAAGAATGATATATTTCACTATAAATATGGTCACGATATGTATTGTGCCCGTGTGAGTGAGATTCTGTATTTTAAAAGTAACGGAAGAAAAGTAAAGATTGTAATGCAGAAGTCAGAAGACGAATTCTATGGTTCGTTGGAAGAAGTCTGCGACAAATTAAAAGGGCAGGGAATGATTCTGACACATAAATCTTATCTGGTGAACTATCGTTATATCAGATCTTTTCAGGGAGAACAGGTTATTATGGTAAATGGTGACGTAATTCCTGTTGCCAGAGGCAGAAAAGAGGAAATAGCGAGAATGCAGCTTCATTTTGAAAATGGAGGGTTTGTACATGGTATTTGATACATATCATATAATTTATCTGCTGGCGAATTTTTTTACAATATTTGTTATTTATCGTTTTATGAGAATATTTTTTGAAAGTAGGAGATGTAATAGAACATTAAATTTGCTGTCATATTTATTATATTTTGTGGCAACATCATTGTTCTATTTTTGGTTTAATATTCCATTGATCACGTTGATTATAAATCTGATTACTATGTTTATGATTTCTTTGACTTATGAAGCAAGTATTCAGAAAAGAATTATTTATGTGATATATATGTATCTCTTTATGGCAGTAGCGGAAATAATTACAGCCGCTATGACGGGATATGTTTATTTTTCTGTTTTTTCGCAAGGTGATTACAGAGATAGTTTTGGGGTAATAGCTGTACGGATTGTTATATATGGTGAAACTCTATTACTTGAAAATATTAAATTGACAAAAAACGGTCGTAATATAGGTTGGATTTTTTGGTTAGCTTCCATTATGATTCCAGTATCTACATTGATATTAGAAGTAATTATTGCAAATCAGACCAATTTAACTAAGGTAGAAGCAGTGGGTTCAGTATCACTTCTGTTTGCAGTAAATATAATTGCATTTTATCTTTATGATTCATTAGCAGAAAATTATATAAAGAAGTCAAAACTGGCTTTGTTACAAAAGGAAAATGAATTATACAGCAGACAGTGTGAGATTATGCAAAGCTCTACAGAAGATTTACAGGCGTTTAGACATGATATGAGTAATCAACTTATTATTTTAAATCATTTACTGGAAGAGGGAAAAGATGAAGAGGCAAGAAGACAGTTGGATCAACTTTCTCGTTTCATAAAAGGAAAGGTAATTTATAGTACATCAGGAAATATAATTATTGATGGGTTAGTTAACTATAAGCTTCAAAGTGTGGCGAGTGAAAATATAAAAGTAGAAACAGAAATTGTTGTACCGAAACAGTTAAACATTGATATAGCAGATTTTGTTACGCTATTGGGAAACCTATTGGATAATGCTTTGGAAGCATTGAAAAAAGTTGATCGGGAACAACGAATATTGACGATAAAGATTATGTTCAGTCAAGAGCGTTTAATTGGTCGGATCACGAATACTTATTGCGGAGAAATCTACCTGAAGGATGATAAGATATTAACTTCAAAGAAAGAAAAACAGAAGCATGGATATGGACTGAGTAATGTAGAGAAAATAATAAAGAAGTATAATGGTTATATGGAAATAGATTATGCAAACTGGGAATTCAGGGTGGATTTTATAATTTATCTGCCACAGAAAAATTAAATAAAGCAAAAATAAGAAGTCTGAAAAGAAACTGATGCATTTGACTACGAGAAATCCGCAGTTGATTACATGTTTTCGCACAGGCTTCTTTTTTATGGCATAATGTGGGTGCCAGGAAAAAAGGGGGTGAGCGTGTGAAGAAGTATTATAAAAAGAACATTATAAGTATTGTTATTTTATTGTGTATAGTTTTAATACTCTATTTTACACCACCAATAATGCTGGCTGATGGTTGGATCGAATTTGGGAGTAGAGCAGACAGCTTTGAAACGCACATGTTGAATGAGTACAACAATTTCCCTTTTAGACGAGAAGCAAGTAATTCAGATTTCGATAACTTTTATTTTATAAATCTCAGAATTTGGGAGAAAATGTCAATTACTCGAATTGTATATGATGGTGACAAAAATACAACGTGTGAATTAATATTTCCGGGAGTTTACAGAGTTGAAAATACTAGAAAAGGAGCTTATGTAAATTCATTTGAAATCAAACGTGGCAAGACATTATGGTTTTGCGATTATTATGCCAATGAAATGTAGGTAGGCTAAATGGATATTTTTGTACGGTTGCCGGAGAGACGGGTGTGGAAAACATTGCCCGTCTTTCTTTTATGTCGTATAATAATAACATGAGTGTCCAAAAATAATCGCCAGAAAGAGAACTGTATGGAGGTAAAAATTAAATGGGAAATTATTTGAACCCGGATATTAGTACTTTTGCAAGAGTTGTAAATTCAGAAATATATGTTGATAAGACGGGATTGATTGAATATACAAATAGAAGTGCTAAAACATTACAAAGTTATATTTGCATCAGTCGTCCACGCCGTTTTGGAAAGTCTATTGCTGCGAATATGCTTTCTGCCTACTATACGTGTGAGTATGATTCAAGGGAGCTGTTCTCAAATTTAAAAATAGCATCATCAGATAGTTATGAAAAGCATTTGAATAAATATGATGTGATCTTTCTTAATATGCAAGAATTCCTGAGTCAAAGCTCCAATGTGGAGGAAATGCTTAGCTTGCTTAAAAAGAGCGTAATATGGGATTTGTTAGATAAATACCCGGATTTCCGATACTTTGATGAAACAAATTTAATGAGAACTCTTCAGGATATTTATAATAAGACAAAGAGACCGTTTGTTGTAATTATTGATGAATGGGACTGCATTTTCAGAGAGTATATAACAGATAAAAAAGCGCAGGAAAAGTATTTGGATTTTCTAAGAGATTTGTTGAAAGACAAAGGATATGTCGCACTTGCTTATATGACAGGAATTCTTCCAATAAAAAAATATGGAACACATTCAGCGTTGAATATGTTTGATGAATTTTCCATGATTGATCCGGGACCATTGGCGAAATATGTCGGATTTACAGAAGAAGAAGTAAGCGAGCTGTGTGAACGATATGGCATGGACATGCAGGAGCTAAAAAGCTGGTATGACGGATATTCTTTTGAAGGAGCACCTTCTGTTTATAGTCCACGTTCAGTAGTGAGCTGCATGCGATTTGGGAAATTTGGAAATTACTGGAATCAGACAGAAACGTTTGAAGCTTTAAAAATGTACATTGATATGAATTTTGAAGGATTGCGAGATGACGTGTTAAGCATGATCGCCGGGGAAAGTGTTCCAGTGAATACAGGAAGTTTTACAAATGATATGGCAACATTTCATACAGAGGATGATGTACTTACTTTATTAATCCATCTTGGATATCTGGCATATGACTACGATAATAAAACAGTGAAAATACCAAATAATGAGGTGAGAGCAGAATACGTTAGCAGCGTTTCGGTGTCGGATTGGGGTGAAGTTTCTAAAGCATTGAAAAATTCGGCAGATACATTGAATGCTATTTGGCAGAAACGTCCTGTACAAGTAGCAGAGGGAATAAGACAAGCACATTTTGAGACATCTCATTTGCAATATAACGATGAAAATGCATTGAGTTATACGATATCACTTGCGTTATATGCTGCAAGAAACTTTTACACTGTTCACAGAGAATTGGCCGGAGGACAAGGATTTGCAGATCTTGTATTTCTTCCTAGAAAAAAATTCCAGGAAAAACCTGCACTTGTGGTAGAACTTAAATGGAATGAAAGCGCAAACGGTGCAATTGAACAGATTAAGAAGAAAGAATATTGTAAAAGTTTAGAGGAATACAAAGGAAACATACTTCTTGTAGGAGTAAATTACAATAAAAAAACGAAGAAACATGAATGTATAATAGAGGAAGATATTAAGTAAAAGGAAACGGACCTCTAGTGAAAGTAAGTTAAAAAAGACGGGAATGGTGAATGGAACTCATCATTACCCGTCTTTTTCAAACTACGCTAAAAACAACGCATACAGTATCACAAGAATACCAAGCACGATTCTGTAATATCCAAATACTTTGAAATCATGTTTCTTAATATATCCCATCAGGAATTGAATAACGATAATAGAAGAAACAAATGCTGTTACCATACCAATCAGAAGAATTATTGCCTCTGTTCCGGTAAAGTTCAGGCCAAACTTCACAAGCTTCAGAAGACTTGCACCGAACATAACCGGAATCGCAAGTACGAAAGTGAATTCAGCAGCAACGGTTCTGGATACTCCAAGGATTAAAGCGCCGACAATTGTTGCACCGGATCTGGATGTTCCAGGGAAGATTGCAGCAATCAGCTGGAAAAGTCCGATCAGAGATGCAGTCTTATAAGTAAGTTCGTCCATACTGTTGATCTTCGCAGGTTTGCCCTTGTGATTATTCTCAACAATGATAAAGGCGATACCGAAGACAATCAGAGCAATCGCAACGCAAGGGTAATTGTAAAACCATTTCTCAAACAGATCATTGAACGGCATTCCGATCACGATCGCAGGGATACATGCAACAAGGACTTTCAGCCAGAGGATAATGATATCCATCTTCACATAACTTAAAATTCCATTTCCGGATTTCTTTTTTCTATGCGCATGTTTTGCCTGACGGCGTCTGACCGTGTGACTTCCTTCCGGTGCACCAAACGGGAAGATCTGGTTCCAGAATAAGATGACAACGGCAAGAATCGCACCTAACTGGATCACAACTTCAAACATACTGTAGAATTCTTCGGAAACATCTAATTTCACAAACTGATTCAAAAGGATCAGATGTCCGGTGCTGCTGATCGGCAGCCATTCTGTGATTCCTTCCACAATTCCAAAGAGGAAGGATTTTAAAAATTCAATCATTCTTAATTTATACTCCTTTTTATTGATGGATTGCAGCTATACTTATGTTCTAAAGCGGCTCACGGTTTCTTATTATAAAACGTTGATGAAAGATGTGCAAGAAATAGAAAGTATTTAAATTGTTAAATCGTCGATTTAAGAAATTTCTAATATTTTTCCAATCTATCTCTTAAAAACCATCAAGTATCATGTATACTATAGTTAGAACTTGATCATGTGATAATTATGTTGCTGCGCTGTTATCGGTGTCAGCAATTATCGAGGGGTATGTAAAATGTATAAAATATTAGTATGTGATGACGATAGAGAAATCGTAGAAGCAATCGAAATTTATCTTTCCCAGGAGGGATATCAGATCTTAAAAGCATATGACGGAATCGAGGCACTGGAGATTCTGGAGAAAGAGGAAGTGAATCTTCTGATCATCGATGTCATGATGCCAAGACTTGACGGAATCCGAGCGACATTGAAGATCCGCGAGAAGAACAGTCTGCCAATCATTATTTTGTCTGCGAAGTCAGAAGATACCGATAAGATTCTTGGACTCAATATCGGTGCGGATGATTATGTGACAAAGCCGTTCAATCCGCTGGAACTTGTGGCACGAGTGAAATCACAGCTGAGAAGATTTAACGAGCTTGGCGGAACAGCACAGGAGCCAAAAGAGACGATTTATAAGGTGGGTGGCCTTCAGATCAATGATGATCTCAAGCAGGTGACAGTAGACGGAGAATTTGTGAAACTGACACCGATTGAATACAATATCCTTTTGCTTCTGATGAAGAATCAGGGAAAAGTATTTTCAATCAATCAGATTTATGAATCCATCTGGAATGAAGAGGCAATTGGTGCGGATAACACAGTTGCAGTTCACATTCGTCATATCAGAGAAAAAATAGAGATCAATCCGAAAGACCCACGTTACCTGAAAGTAGTCTGGGGTGTCGGATATAAAATCGAAAAAGCATAAGAAAGGATTAACAATGAAGAAATGGTACAGGAAGACCGTGACAAGGACAATTGTTCTTGTTGTGGCGATTCTTAGCGGAGCATTGCTTGTGACAAATTTGCTTTCTCTCCTGACACTGGCGGGGGGAATGAGTTTGTCACAGATCCAAAAGATGAATACACAGTCTTTTGAAGAATCCGAAGAATTCAGCAAGATGGTCGAAAGTTACATGTACGATGTACAAGAGAAGCTTTATCTGCAGAATCTTTTTGAAAGTGACGGCGCCTACAATCCGAAAAAGCTGGTGGATGTAATGGAACTGTCGAAGAAGGGAAAGATATCTGAGACGAATCTGTCCGGCGTCACGTACACGATGGAAGAGCTGGTGAACTGGGGCGAAACTTACAGTGGGACAGATAACGACAATCTTTACAAACAGAATGGCGTGATCGTCTGCCAGAAACCAGACGGAAATTATTACTACTATTATATGAATGATTTCTTCTCTCTTGTAAATGCAGGAAAACTTCAATTTCAGATGGGCGAACAGGACAGAGATCAGTTCCTGGCAGGATTGCAGGCAGGTGAATTTACAACTTCCGGATATTATACATTTCAGATTACAGATGAAAATGGTGATCTGCTTTATACAGACTGCTGGAATTTTGGCCAGTCTCTGATAGAGAAATACGCACCGGCTGAAGCGGATAATCTGCTTCAGGTTGTAAATAACAATCCACAGCTAAATGGAAGATTGTCGCTGGTTTACGATAATATAGCCACAGCATTGCAAACAATCTATGAAGACTGGCAGGATTATGAAGACGGTTGGAATTATCTGGAAGAGGGAAATACCAATTTTACCTATCTGTACGCAGATGAATCGACAAAGAAAGTTACTACAAATAAAGCAGAATATGCAAATTATGCGGATGTAAGAGATAGCATAGAGAATATAACAGCTTCTGCATCTAAAAAATCTGTGAAATACATGGTGATCTATCCGGAATTGAAAGATTTTAAGACAAATATGAATGTATCTTATTCTGATCAATGGCTTAATATTCGTTCTTATGGTTATTATTCCGGAGGAACAAAGTGGAAAGATGTTTTTGCAGTTGCGGTTGATACAAAATATGCGATTCAGGATCAATTTTACCAGAACAGTATTGAGTATCAGAATAATATTCCGCATATGAAAGCAGCATTGCATTTTATGATTTTCAGCGGAGTACTCTTTTTGATCACAGTAGTGTGGCTGACATTGGGGGCAGGAAGAAAACCGCAGGATGAAGAACTGCATTTGTTAAAGTTCGATTCCCGGAAGACAGAGATTGCCGCTGCAGTTATTATTTTTGTCTGGGTGATTGGAAGTTATTTCTTTTTCGTAGCAGGATTTGATGGAATTACAGGGTTGTGTAGTTCTTATGGGGCTATGGAAAGTGATACATTTATTCCATCATCCTATGTTCCGAATGTATATATGCAGACTTTAAGTCTCGGAGAATCAGTGGGTGTGTTTTCCTATGGAGTGTTCACTTTTACTTGTTTCTTTGCCGGTTACCTCAGTCTGGTAAGAAGAATTAAAGCAAAGAGTCTGTGGGAGAACAGTCTGCTTCGAAGCGTGGGAGTATTTCTTGGAAAAGTATTCCGAGATGTGAAGCTTACAAAGAAAACAGCAGGACTTTTGATTCTTTATTTCCTGCTTCAGTTTTTCGTACTTTGGAATGGAGATTTCTTCCTGGTGCTTCTGCTGCTGATCGCTGACGCAGTGCTATTCTATTACATGGTTGCAGATGTGATGGAGAAGAACCGACTGAGAAAAGGAATCCAGGAGATTGCTGCCGGAAATATGAGTTATCAGATTCCAATTGACGGACTGCATGGAGAGAATAAAACCATTGCATTGATGATCAACGGAATCGGAACCGGACTTAATAAAGCAGTTGCTGAGGCAATGAAAAACGAACGTCTCAAGACAGATTTGATCACAAATGTTTCTCATGATATTAAGACACCACTGACGTCCATTTTGAATTATGTCGGCATCTTAAGACAGACAGATCCGGCGGATCCGAAAGTTCAGGATTATCTGAATATTCTGGAAGAGAAAGCTCAGAGACTGAAGACATTGACAGAAGATGTAGTAGAAGCATCGAAAGTCAGCAGTGGAAATATTTCGCTGGAATATATGGATCTTGATCTGTCGGAAATGATCCAGCAGACGCAGGGCGAACTCGAAGAAAAATTCGAGGTGAGAAATCTGGCGATCGTCACAGATCTTCCGGCAGAACCGGCTGTTGTGCATGTCGATGGAAGAAGAATGTGGCGTGTCCTGGAAAATATTTACGGAAATGCAGCCAAGTACGCAATGCCTGGAACAAGAGTCTATGCGACTCTGAAAACAGATGATACAAAGGTGAAATTTTCATTGAAAAATGTTTCCGAGCATCAGTTGAATATTCAGGCTGACGAACTGACAGAACGTTTTATTCGCGGGGATATTTCCAGAAGTACGGAGGGAAGTGGATTGGGACTTTCCATTGCGAAGAGCCTTACAACGATGCAGGGCGGCACATTTGATCTGTATCTGGACGGAGATTTGTTCCGGGTAGATATTACATTTCCAAGAGTGAAAGCAAAAAGAAATGCTGCCGGGGCAACAGAGGAATCGAAAAAGAAATCATCAAGCGGTGTATCTTGACATTCTATTCGCGTTATGCTAACCTTTTTAAGGAATGAAAAGCAGTGATAAGCGAAACGCGATGAGGAAGAGAGTAGTCTGTAACAGATTCTACAGAAAAGTCCTGAAGGCTGTCAGGCTGGATGTTGAGAGGGATGGATGGAAGACAGATGAAGATGGCTTCTGAGCAGCGCAGATGAGCCTGAACAGAGTGAGCAAGTGAGTTGTTTAAGCGGCAATCTTGAATAAAAAGATCCGGGTTAGTCTGTGAAGGGATTCGCCCTTTATAGCGAAGAGTATCAACAGTGAGAAATGCCGTAGTATTCAAAGTGGTTTTGATTAACAAAGCAGTTTTTACTAACGAAAGTGCAGATACTCATAGAGGTTTCTTTCCGCGAGGAAGGAACGAAGAGAAGTGGTAACACGAAAGTAGGATTCGTCTTCTCAGGGATGCAAGTCTCTGGGAGGGCGTTTTTTAATGTATTAGGTTCTTTCCTAATATATTAAAAACGCTCCGCTAGGGATGTTCCGGAAAATTCAGAAAAAATCGTATTAGTAATCACTGAAAGTTGAGAAAAGAATCCCACATTGTGGGAAAAGGAGGCAGACAAATGTCAGAAAAACCAAAATATTATATAACAACAGCGATTGCCTATACATCAGGTAAACCGCATATCGGAAACACATACGAGATCGTGCTTGCAGATGCAATCGCACGTTACAAGAGAAGCCAGGGATATGATGTATTCTTCCAGACAGGAACAGATGAGCATGGACAGAAGATCGAGCTCAAAGCCGAGGAGGCTGGAATCACACCAAAGGAATTCGTAGATAATGTATCAACAGAAATCAAAAGAATCTGGGATCTGATGGATACATCTTATGACAAATTCATCCGTACAACAGATGAAGATCATGAGAAACAGGTTAAGAAGATTTTCAAGAAACTTTACGACAAGGGAGATATTTACAAGGGACATTATGAAGGAATGTACTGTACACCATGTGAGTCTTTCTTCACAGAGTCTCAGCTTGTAGATGGAAAATGTCCTGACTGTGGACGCCCGGTTCAGCCGGCAAAGGAAGAGGCATATTTCTTCAAAATGAGCAAGTATGCTGACCGCCTGATCGAGCATATCAATACACATCCGGAGTTCATTCAGCCGGTTGCCCGTAAGAACGAGATGATGAACAACTTCCTCCTTCCGGGACTTCAGGATCTGTGTGTATCCAGAACATCCTTCAAGTGGGGAATTCCGGTAGATTTCGATCCAAAGCACGTTGTATATGTATGGCTTGATGCTCTTACAAACTATATCACAGGAATCGGATATGACGCAGACGGAAACAGCACAGAGCAGTTCAACAAACTGTGGCCGGCAGACCTTCATCTGATTGGAAAAGATATCATCCGTTTCCATACAATTTACTGGCCAATCTTCCTTATGGCACTTGATCTTCCACTTCCGAAACAGGTGTTCGGACATCCGTGGCTGCTTCAGGGAGACGGTAAGATGAGTAAGTCTAAAGGAAATGTTCTCTATGCAGATGAACTCGTTGATTTCTTTGGCGTAGATGCAGTTCGCTACTTTGTACTGCATGAAATGCCATTCGAGAATGACGGTGTTATTTCCTGGGAGCTGATGGTAGAGCGTCTGAACTCTGATCTTGCCAATACACTTGGAAACCTTGTAAACAGAACTGTTTCTATGACAAACAAATACTTCGGCGGAACAGTAGAAGATAAGGGTGTTGTAGAAGATGTAGATGCAGAACTGAAAGCAGTTGTAGAGAATACTTCTAAAGCAGTTGATGCTAAGATGGCAGACCTCCGCGTTGCCGATGCGATTACAGAAATCTTCAATCTGTTCAAACGCTGCAATAAATATATTGATGAGACAACTCCTTGGGTACTCGGAAAAGATGAATCCAAGAAGGATCGCCTTTCTACAGTACTTTGGAATCTGATCCAGAGCATTTCTGAAGGGGCAAGACTTCTTGAATCTTTTATGCCTTCTACAAGTAAGAAGATCCTTGAGCAGCTTGGTAACGGACATGTAACAGAGAAACCGGAGATCCTGTTCCAGCGAATGGATCTCGAAGAGGTTATGAAGAAAGTTGAAGAACTTCATCCGAAGGTAGAAGAAAAGAAAGAGGAAGAAGCTGTTATCGACATTGAGCCGAAAGATGAGATCACATTTGAGCAGTTCGGAGCAATGCAGTTCCAGGTTGGAGAGATCATTGCATGTGAGGCTGTAAAGAAATCCAAAAAGCTTCTCTGCTCTCAGGTGAAAGTTGGAAGCCAGGTAAAACAGATCGTATCCGGAATCAAAGCACATTACACACCGGAAGAAATGGTTGGTAAGAAAGTTATGGTTCTTGTAAACCTGAAACCTGCGAAGCTGGCAGGCGTACTTTCAGAGGGAATGTTGCTTTGTGCAGAAGATGCAGAAGGTAACCTTGCACTGATGACACCGGAAAAAGAAATGCCGGCTGGAGCAGAAATCTGTTAATTGAAACGTTTGAAAATTCAGACAATTACAACTAAAGTAGATAATAAATAAAAAATATAAAAAAATCAAATAAATATATTGACAAATTAGACGCCGAATGTTATTATATAACCATCAAAGAGAGAAAGAAATCTCCCAAAGATATTTAACTAAGAAGGCAAAAGTAACAGATGCCTGATTAGATTAAAAATACAAGTTCAACAGGAGGTCAGTCCCATGGACAGTATAGTTTCAGATTTTTATCAATATGTCAGTGGTATGATGAGTGAAGGTTCCTGTGAAGAAAGAGACCTTTGCCAAGCGTAAAAGTCCAGTAGAAAGAAAAGAAGATCAAAGATCGGAGAGTACGAAAACTGGAAGCAAAGAGAAAAAGATGAATCACTCATAGATGTATTGAATAAAAATACCGCATATAACATAGAATGAAAAATGTGTAAAGAAACATTGAAAGGACATGTTATAATCTCAGATTTGTTATAAAAGCAGGAATGACTTGACAGAAGATTTAATACATAAAGTATTGAATGGATATGAAAATCATTCAAGTGATAAAATAACAGACGACAAAGGTCTCACAGGAACGTAGAATCGCGAATAATCTCCGATACAAAATATAAAATTATAATAATAATACAATTAAATAACACTAAAAATGCACTTTCAAAAGGAATTGAAGGTGCATTTTTTTGACATTACAGACCTCATATGGTAGAATAATGAAAGAGTATCGGCTAGTGCCTAATGGACACATTCAGACCAAAACTAATATTTCAATGACAATGAGGTGAGTACAGTGGATAAGTATGAATATAAGTTAAAGACAGAAGAGATGCTGGAACTTATGGAAGATGGAGAATACAGAAAAGCAGCGGCAGCAGCAGATCTGATTGACTGGAAGCGTGTCCGTAACGCAGGGATGCTGATGAATGTCAGTGATATTTATGAAAAAACAAAAGAGTATCAGAAGAGCTATGATGTGATGAATCTTGCATATCGCCGTTCTGAAGGAAGCCGCAAGGTGATCTATAAGTTATGTTCTCTTGCAATTAAGACAAAGAATATAGATGAAGCAATCGACTATTATGACGAATTTATCCAGATTGCACCGAAAGATCCGAACAGGCATATCCTTAGATATCAGATCTTAAGAGCGCAGAGAGCGCCGATCGAACAGCAGATTGAGGCTCTGGAGGAATTTAAGAAGGCAGAATATATTGAAGAGTGGGCTTATGAACTGGCGAAGCTTTATCGCGAAGCAGGTATGATGACAGAATGTCTGGAAGAGTGTGATGATCTGATCCTCTGGTTCAGCGAGGGTAAGTATGTTTATAAGGCAATGGAACTGAAGATGCAGTATAAGCCATTGTCACCATCGCAGCAGCAGAAATATGATCACAGATACGAGAAGCTTTCTTCAGAGACAGAAGAAATACCGGATCTGACTTCCTATTTAGGAGAAGGCGAGGAAAAAGATTCTGTATCAGAAGGAGCTGAAGCACTTGGAGATACAAGATCAATCGGGCTGACGGAGCAGCCGGTGATGGAGAACGACAGTACTTCCGATGTGATTGACACGGATGCGGTTACTTTGGAAGCGGCAGAAGAGCCGGATGCCGAAGTAGAAAATCCGGAAGAAACAGGAGCAGAAACAGCAGAAGTTATAGAATCTTCCGAGGATGAGTCAGAAGTTCAGCCGGCAACGGTAGAGACAAGTGGAGATAAGAGAACACTTAGCAAAGATACTGCTTCCATACCGATTGTCAGTAAGAATCCGGTAAAACCAGTCAAGAAGAAACTTGGAGATACGATGCGGTTAGATGAAGCTCTGCAGCAATTACTCAACCCGAAACCGGAAGTTCAGGTAGAACCGGGAGAAGAAGTCGAACCGGATATGACAGATCTGGAAGAGGATATTGCAGCAATTGAGGATATAGAAGATCTTGAGATCGTGAATCAACTGACAGAAGAGAAGAAAGCTGAGGAAGCCAGTAAAGAACGAGTAGTTCCATCAGGGATGAAAGAACTGATACCGGAACCGGAGACAGAAGAAGAGCTTATAGAACAGGCAGTGGAGGAGGCTTCAGAAGATGTCTCAGAAGATGCAGTTGCTATAGAAGCAGGAGATGGAGAACCGGAAGAGGAAGAAGTTCTTGAAGTAGAAGAGGCAGAACCAGAAGAGGAAGAAGTTCTTGAAGTAGAAGAGGCAGAATCGGAAGAGGAAGAAATCCTTGAAGTAGAAGAGGCAGAACCGGAAGAGGAAGAAATCCTTGAAATAGATGAAGCTGAGTCAGAAGATCTGACAGATGAATCAGAAGATTTGTCTGAGGTGGAGGAACTGATCTCAGAAACTGAAGTTGTCAATGATGAAGATGATTCAGAAGGAGCAGCAGTAAGAGAGACTATGGACAATAAAAATAATGAAGAACCAATTTTATCACCAGAGATACAGAAACTGATTGATGAGATTGAAGGTGTTATTCCGGAAGAGGAAGAAGTAGATGCAACAGTAAGTTCAGAAGAAGTTCTTGAGGTAGAAGAAGAACCACATGAAAATATGGGAGAGCTTGCGGATGATCTCAGACTCGGTGAGGACGAGTACGAAGATTATGATGCGTATGACTGGGATGATGCAGAAGAGTTTGACGAAGACGATATTTTAGATGATTATGAAGAGTCTGATGACGATTTGTTGGATGATTATGAAGAGTCTGATGACGATCTGCCGGATGATTATGAAGAGTCTGATGATGATCTGTTCGGTGAGGAAGAAGGATATGATGATCTGGATGCTTATGGTTATGAAGAAGACGATGAGGATGATGAAGTAATCAATCCAAGAGATCTTTTCACAGCGGAAGATAAGGTTTCAGATGATGATCTTCTTGGTCTGAATTCTTATGAAGAAGTGCCAAATTTTGAAGATGAATTCAGCGTGAATCCAGCGCATAGTGAGGAACCGGATGACAGAGAGATTCCGGATGAAGATGGCGGAATTGATATCATGTCTGCGACGACACCATTGAGCCGTAAAGAGACTGCAAAATTGATCGCAACAGGTAAGACATCACCATTACCGTTAGATGAGATTGCAGATGCAATGTCTGATACAGGATTTATCGTACATGGTCGTTATGATCTTGAAACACAGAGTGGAATCGGTACAAGAGCAGGGCTTACAGAGGAACAGAAAAAACTCTTCTCTTATTTTGTACCTGTGCGTGGTATGAGTGAGCAGCTGGTAGATGTACTTGAGCAGGATAAGAACTGTACAAACCGCAAAGGAACTTCCAGAACAGGAAACCTTTTGATCATTGGAAACAAAGGAAATGGAAAGACAGTCCTCGCTGTTGATGTTGTAAAGGCAATTCAGAAGCAGCGTGATATCCGTCAGGGTAAGGTTGCAATTGTGACAGGTGAGTCACTGAATAAGAAGAGAATCGGAGACATTTTCCGTAAATTGTACGGCGGTGCACTGATCATTGAAAAAGCCGGACAGATGAACGAAAAAACACTCGCCAAGCTGAACAAAGCAATGGAGCAGGATACAGGAGAACTTTTGGTAGTTCTTGAAGAGCAGAGAAAACCACTGGACAGACTTCTTTCTTCCAACAGAGAATTCAGAAGAAAATTTACTTCCAGACTTGAAGTGCCGATCTTTATCAATGATGAGCTTGTAACATTTGGACAGACTTATGCTCAGGAGAATGGTTACAGAATCGATGAGATGGGAATTCTTGCACTGTACAGTAAGATTGATTCTTTACAGCGAGAAGATCATGCAGTGACAGTAGCAGAAGTGAAAGAAGTGATGGATGATGCAATCGCTCATTCACAGAAAGCTTCCGCAAAGAAGCTTGTGAAGAGAGTATTTGGAAAGAATACAGATTCTTCCGACAGAATTCTGCTTTCAGAGAAAGATTTCAACATTTAATGACATATATTTGTTAAGAATTAATAGACAGTCAGTAAAACGACTGTCTATTTTTGTGCAATAATACATTTTCTCTTTCTTTTTTATACAGTATCAAGTATAATAAAACTATAGTGTTCAAGGGTAGAATGAAACTTTGTTACCAATTGAATGATTCGGTAATGTGCCTTGATCTATAAGAAATTGTATGGTTTTTAAATCATTACAATCAGGAATATATTTGAGCAGTGAGGTGGCTTTATGGTTAAGAAAAACAGCACGAAGACGAAAGTGCAGCCTTATGAGATCGGAGAACTTGACCATTATCTTTTTGGGCAGGGAAATCATTATGAGATTTATAAAAAGATGGGTGCCCATGAGGTGACAAAGAACGGAAAAAGAGGAGTATATTTTGCGGTATGGGCTCCTCATGCAGTAAACGTTTCTGTAATCGGAGAGTTTAATGACTGGGATGAGACGAAAGATAAGATGAAGAGAGGGGAGCCTCTCGGAATATATACATGCTTCGTTCCGGAGGCGAAGAAAGGGGATTTGTATAAGTTCTGTATAGAGACACAGGCGGGTGAGAAGATTTACAAAGCAGATCCATTTGCTAATTATGCAGAGCTCCGGCCGGGAACAGCTTCCAGAATCACAGATATTTCTAATCTGAACTGGTCAGACAGTAAGTGGATGACTGCTCGTGAGAAATGGGATAACAAAGAAGAACCAGTGTCTATTTATGAAGTACATATGGGTTCCTGGATGAGACATCCTGGAAGAGAAGATGAAGGATTTTATACATATCGTGAGTTTGCAGAAGCAATTACAAAGTATGTAAAAGAGATGGGATATACTCATGTTGAGTTGATGGGAATCGCAGAGCATCCATTTGACGGTTCCTGGGGATATCAGGTAACCGGATATTATGCACCAACTTCACGCTATGGAACACCGGAAGATTTTGCATATATGGTAAATTATCTTCATAAGAATAATATCGGTGTTATTCTTGACTGGGTACCGGCGCATTTCCCGAAAGATGCACATGGTCTGGCAGATTTTGACGGAACACCGACATTCGAATATCCAGATCCGAGAAAGGGCGAGCATCCTGATTGGGGAACGAAGGTTTTCAATTATGAAAAACCGGAAGTTTCTAACTTCCTTTTGGCGAATGCATTGTTCTGGGTTGAACATTATCATGTAGACGGACTTCGTGTAGATGCAGTGGCATCTATGCTGTATCTGGACTACGGAAGAGAAGATGGACAGTGGATTCCGAATAAATTTGGCGGAAATGAGAATCTTGAGGCGATTGCATTCTTTAAACATCTGAATTCTGTAGTTTGCGGAAGAAATAAAGGCGTTATGATGATCGCAGAAGAGTCTACAGCATGGCCGAAGGTGACAGGATCTCCTGAGGATGATGGACTTGGATTTACTTTGAAGTGGAATATGGGTTGGATGCATGACTTTACAGAATACATGAAACTGGATCCTTATTTCAGAAAGAATGCACATCATATGATGACATTTTCTATGGAATATGCATATTCAGAGAACTATATTCTTGTACTTTCTCATGATGAGGTTGTTCATCTGAAATGCTCCATGTTGAATAAGATGCCGGGAGAAGGATGGGATAAGTTCCGCAACTTGAAGGTGGCATATGCATTTATGATGGGACATCCTGGAAAGAAACTTCTCTTTATGGGACAGGAGTTTGCACAACTTCGTGAGTGGAGTGAAGAGAGAGAACTGGATTGGTTCCTTCTTGCAGAAGAACCGCATCAGCAGATTCAGAACTGGTATAAAGATCTGCTTCATCTTTATAAGAAGAATAAGGCATTGTATGAGTTGGATAATGATCCGAAGGGATTTGACTGGATCAATAAGGATGACATCTTCCGGAGTATTTTCAGTTTCATAAGACATTCAAGGGATGGTAAGAAAAATCTGCTCTTTGTATGCAACTTTACACCGGTAGACAGGCCAGATTACCGTGTTGGTGTTCCGAGAAGAAAGCAGTGCAAGCTTGTTCTTAACAGTGATGAGACAAAATACGGCGGATCAGGAGAGGAACGCCAATTGGTTTACAAGCCAGAGAAACAGGAATGTGATGGTCAGAAATATTCCTTTGCATATCCTCTTCCGGGATATGGTGTGGCAGTATTTGAGTATTAAGTTGTATGGTATGATATTTTCTACGAATAGATGGAACAGGAATTAGACATACATTGATTTGCCCCTGCATAGATTGTAAAAAACAAACTATGCAGGGGCTTTTCTATGAGAGAATATATTGAGGAGCGTGCAGTAGAAATTGCAAATTATATTATAGAAAATAATGCGACAGTGAGACAGACAGCGAAACAGTTTCGGATTAGTAAGAGTACGGTGCATATGGCAGTAACAAAATAGAAAGATTTCTGATCGAGATAATATAAGAGAAAAAATGGTCGTGTTGTGTAAGTACAATATGCCCGTTTTCATTATAAAAAATAGAACTAACAATGTACTTAGGACTAGTTGGCGTGCTAACGATTTGGTATAATGCAAATAAAGATAAATATTGGAATTTATTAAGGAGTAGTGGAAGAATGGTATTATTGGTTGTAGACACGCAAAAGGCACTTGTTAACGATGAATTATATAATTGTAATGAGTTTATTGACAATATTCAACTGCTAATTAAAAAAGCACGAGAAAACAATGTTGAAGTCATTTATGTTGTACATGATGATGGTGTTGGGAGCGGTTTAACAAAAGGTACTGATGGTTTTGAAATATTTGAAAAATTTAAGCCACTATCTAATGAAAAAGTATTTGTTAAAATCGTGAATAGTGCGTTTAAAGATACTGGTTTAGTTGAGTATTTAATGAAAAAAAATGAAAAAGATATAGTTGTTGTTGGACTTCAAACCGATAAATGTATCAATGCAACAGTAATAAGTGGATTTGAATATGGCTTTAATTTGATTGTACCTGCATTCGCAAATTCGACGGTAAACAATAATTATATGAATAACAAAAAAAGCTATCGGTATTATAACGAATTTATGTGGCATGAACGGTATGCTGAATGTATTTCTATAGAGGAAACTATAAAAAAGAATGGAGGACTAAATTTAGTTGATGAGGAGATTATTATGAAAGATAAAAGTATTTTAATCAGTATGGGAATTATTCTTTATATTATTATGGCTGGAGTGGATAGATTTGTTTATCGCA